>NZ_JBHURV010000098.1:0-1005 GCF_042673865.1 Streptomyces sp. NPDC056987 | reverse complement strand
CTGGAAGCCGCACGCATCGCGCTGGTCTACCGCACACCGGTCTTCCTCCTCTCCGACGGCTACCTCGCCAACGGCTCCGAACCCTGGCGCATCCCCGAGCCCGGTGAACTGCCCGACCTGCGCGTCCAGTTCGCGACCGGCCCCAACCACGAACTCGCCGACGGCACCGAAGTGTTCTGGCCCTACAAGCGCGACCCGCAGACCCTGGCCCGCCCCTGGGCCGTCCCCGGCACCCCCGGCCTCGAACACCGCATCGGCGGCATCGAGAAACAGGACGGCACCGGCAACATCTCCTACGACCCGGCCAACCACGACTTCATGGTCCGCACCCGCCAGGCCAAAATCGACAACATCCAGGTTCCCGACCTGGACGTCGACGACCCGGACGGTGCCCGCACCCTGGTCCTGGGGTGGGGGTCGACGTACGGGCCGATCACCGCGGCCGTGCGCCGGCTGCGCAGGGCGGGCGAGCCGATCGCCCAGGCCCACCTGCGCCACATCAACCCCTTCCCCCGCAACCTCGGCGAGATCCTCGCCCGGTACGAGAAGGTCGTGGTCCCGGAGATGAACCTCGGCCAGCTCGCCACGCTGCTGAGGGCGAAGTACCTGGTCGACGCCCACTCCTACAACCAGGTCAACGGCATGCCCTTCAAGGCGGAGCAGCTCGCCACGGCCCTCAAGGAGGCCATCGATGTCTGACATGACACTCGCCGGAGCGGGCGAACTGCTGAGCCTGGTCCCCAAGGCCACGGCCAAGCAGTCCATGAAGGACTTCAAGTCCGACCAGGAAGTCCGCTGGTGCCCCGGCTGTGGGGACTACGCGGTGCTGGCCGCGGTCCAGGGCTTCATGCCGGAGCTGGGCCTGGCCAAGGAGAACATCGTCTTCGTCTCCGGGATCGGCTGCTCCTCCCGCTTCCCGTACTACATGAACACCTACGGGATGCACTCCATCCACGGCCGCGCCCCCGCCATCGCCACCGGCCTCGCCACCTCCCGCCGCGACCT
>NZ_JBHURV010000097.1:0-1072 GCF_042673865.1 Streptomyces sp. NPDC056987 | reverse complement strand
ACAGTGCCTCGCAGGACATGGAGGGCGAACTGGCCCGGCTGCGGGCGGAGAACGCCCGGCTTCTGAAGAACGAGAAGGAATGGCAGCTGGAGCGGGAGATCCTCCGCCGGGCGGCTGCCTATTTCGCCCGGGAGATGAAGTGAAGACCGCCGCTTGGGACTTCATCTCCGCCTATGCCGAGATGTACGGCATCAAGCGGATATGCCGGGTACTGGAGATCTCCCGCTCGGGCTACTACCGGTGGATCGCCGGCGCCGAAGCGCGTGCCGAGCGGCAGGCCGCCGAGGACGCCCTGGTCGCGGAGATCCGCGGGATCCACGCCGAACATCGTGGGAACTACGGCGCGTTGCGGGTCCACGCCGAGCTGCGCGGCTTCGGCCACACGGTCAACCGCAAGCGGGTCGCGCGCCTGATGCGCAAGCATCGCATCGTCGGCCGCCACCTGCGGAGGAAGAAGCGCACCACGATCGCGGACCGGCTCTCGCCACCCGCGCCGGACCTGGTCCGAAGGGACTTCACCGCCGACGCTCTGGACGAGAAGTGGTGCGGCGACATCACGTATGTGCAGGTCGGAGCCGTGTGGCTCTACCTCGCCTGCGTCATCGACATCCGTTCCCGCCGAGTGCTCGGCTGGTCGATGGCCCCGCATATGCGAGCCGAACTCGTCATCGACGCGCTCCGGAACGCGGTCGCGGCCCGTGGCGGAAATGTCGCCGGGGTGATCTTCCACGCGGACCGCGGATCGCAGTACACCTCGGCCGCGTTCGCCCAGGTCTGCGACCGGTACGGCGTCCGCAGGAGCATGGGCAGGGTCGGCTCGGGCTATGACAACGCCCTCGCTGAAAGTTTCTGGCAGGGGCTGAAAAGGGAGACGATGCACAGGAAGCTGTTCTTGACGATGCGGCAGGCGAGGCTGGAGATCTTCCAGTGGCTCACGTACTACAACGCCCGCCGCCGCCACAGCGCGCTGGGCTACCTCTCCCCGCTGGAGTTCGAACAGCAGCACCACAGGACAGCTAAACTCTCACTCGCAGCATGAACCCCTGTGTCCACACTCCGGGGGTCACCTCAG
>NZ_JBHURV010000096.1:0-1416 GCF_042673865.1 Streptomyces sp. NPDC056987 | reverse complement strand
ACACAGTGGACGCGAGCAACTGAGGACAAGCCCTCGGCCTATTAGTACCAGTCAGCTCCAACCGTTACCGGTCTTCCACATCTGGCCTATCAACCCAGTAGTCTCCTGGGAGCCTTAACCCCTCATGGGGGTGGGAGTCCTCATCTCGAAGCAGGCTTCCCGCTTAGATGCTTTCAGCGGTTATCCTTTCCGAACGTAGCCAACCAGCCATGCCCTTGGCAGAACAACTGGCACACCAGAGGTTCGTCCGTCCCGGTCCTCTCGTACTAGGGACAGCCCTTCTCAAGACTCCTACGCGCGCAGCGGATAGGGACCGAACTGTCTCACGACGTTCTAAACCCAGCTCGCGTACCGCTTTAATGGGCGAACAGCCCAACCCTTGGGACCGACTCCAGCCCCAGGATGCGACGAGCCGACATCGAGGTGCCAAACCATCCCGTCGATATGGACTCTTGGGGAAGATCAGCCTGTTATCCCCGGGGTACCTTTTATCCGTTGAGCGACGGCGCTTCCACAAGCCACCGCCGGATCACTAGTCCCGACTTTCGTCCCTGCTCGACCCGTCGGTCTCACAGTCAAGCTCCCTTGTGCACTTACACTCAACACCTGATTACCAACCAGGCTGAGGGAACCTTTGGGCGCCTCCGTTACTCTTTAGGAGGCAACCGCCCCAGTTAAACTACCCATCAGACACTGTCCCTGATCCGGATCACGGACCCAGGTTAGACATCCAGCACGACCAGAGTGGTATTTCAACGACGACTCCACCTGAACTGGCGTCCAAGCTTCACAGTCTCCCACCTATCCTACACAAGCCGAACCGAACACCAATATCAAACTATAGTAAAGGTCCCGGGGTCTTTCCGTCCTGCTGCGCGAAACGAGCATCTTTACTCGTAGTGCAATTTCACCGGGCCTATGGTTGAGACAGTCGAGAAGTCGTTACGCCATTCGTGCAGGTCGGAACTTACCCGACAAGGAATTTCGCTACCTTAGGATGGTTATAGTTACCACCGCCGTTTACTGGCGCTTAAGTTCTCAGCTTCGCCACCCCGAAGAATGACTAACCGGTCCCCTTAACGTTCCAGCACCGGGCAGGCGTCAGTCCGTATACATCGCCTTACGGCTTCGCACGGACCTGTGTTTTTAGTAAACAGTCGCTTCTCGCTGGTCTCTGCGGCCACCCCAAGCTCAGAGTGCAAAACTCATCACCCAGAATGGCCCCCCTTCTCCCGAAGTTACGGGGGCATTTTGCCGAGTTCCTTAACCATAGTTCACCCGAACGCCTCGGTATTCTCTACCAGACCACCTGAGTCGGTTTAGGGTACGGGCCGCCATGAAACTCGCTAGAGGCTTTTCTCGACAGCATAGGATCATCCACTTCACCACAATCGGCTCGGCATCAGGTCTCAGACT
>NZ_JBHURV010000095.1:0-1541 GCF_042673865.1 Streptomyces sp. NPDC056987 | reverse complement strand
TCAGGCCGCCTCCTTGTGGATACCGCATGCTCCGGTGATACCGCACGGGCAACGAGCCGTCAGCCCCTACGACTCCACGAGTTCAACCTCAGTAGCACGAGGCTGGCGGCGGAGTCGGGCAGGGGCATCGGGCTGGGCACGTTTCCGTGTACGCCGACGTGGCGGGGTACGAGATCGCGTGGACGACGGCCGATGGGGAGGAGCGACGCCGGCTCTTGGCCGAGGCCAGGGATGTCGCGCCGCACTGTGGACTGGGGTGCTGGCGTCGCCTTTTGCCCGGTGGGCTACGCTGTGCGGCCATGAATACCGGGACGGCATTGCGCCACACACGGATTGGTGACCCGGTGCTCTTCTGAGCGCCGTACGGGCCGGTGCGGGCCCGTTGTTTGATCCAGGATCTTGCGCTGCTGCGCGGGCTCCGCCTCCGTCGTGTTGATCACAGGCTCGATACATCAACCACGACAGGAGAATTCATGCCCACCAAGACGTTGCAGATTCCCACCGCGGACGGCCAGGCCGACGCGTTCGCCGCCTTCCCTGACGGTGGCGGGCGGCACCCGGGGGTGCTGATGTACGCGGACGGCTTCGGCATCCGGCCCGTGCTGCGGGAGATGGCCCGCGAACTGGCCGGGCACGGGTACTACGTGCTCGTCCCCAACCTCTTCTACCGGCATGGGCCGGCACCGGTGATCGAGCTTCCCGAGCACATCGGAGAAGAGGTCCGGCCCGCGCTCATGGCCCAGTTGATGCCGTTGATCGAGGCGCACACCGCCGAACGTGTCCTGAGCGACGCCGACGCCTACCTCAGGTTCCTCACCACCCAGCCCGAGGTCGCCGCCGGACCGGTCGCGGTGACTGGCTACTGCATAGGCGGCCTCCTGGCGATGCGCACCGCCGCGGCCCACCCCGGCCAGGTGGCCGCCCTCGCCGCATTCCACGGCCCCGTGGGCGTGGACGGGCCGGATGCCTTCGCCGAGATCACCGCCCAGGTCCACTTCGGCCATGCCGAAAGCGACCTGACGCCCGAAGCCCTGGGCGAGCTCAACCGGGCCCTGAACGCCGCGAAGGTCGACTACACCTCCGAGATCTACCCTGGCACCGTCCACGGGTTCACCATGTCCGACACCGACGCCTTCGACCCCGCCGGACTACAGCGCCACTGGGACCGACTGCTCCCCCTCCTCGACCGCACACTGGCCGACAGCTACTGACCGAGTAGGGCCTGACCAGCGTAGAAGGATGCTGGTCAGGCCCCGTCGCAGAGGCGGATGCGTGGGTCAGGCGTTCTCCGCGCGGATCATTTTGCGCAGGCTGCTGCGGGCAGCTGCCAGGTCCTTCTCCAGTTCGTCGACTCGCTCCTTCAACGGCTGAAGCTGGGCGATCTCCTGTTCAAGTTGCCTGTTGGCATTGGTGAGTTCGGAGATACGCGCGGTCAGCTGCTGGTTACTGAGGTGACCCCCGGAGTGTGGACACAGGGGTTCATGCTGCGAGTGAGAGTTTAGCTGTCCTGTGGTGCTGCTGTTCGAACTCCAGCGGGGAGA
>NZ_JBHURV010000094.1:0-1589 GCF_042673865.1 Streptomyces sp. NPDC056987 | reverse complement strand
AGCTTGGCGTTTATCGCCTGTGGTCGAACATGGCCTCGAACTTGCTGGCGCTTTCGGCTGAGTGCCTGACGCGAGAACGGCCTTCGTTCGATCCTGTGCTCCGTCACAGAGGCACTTGACCAGTACGAAGGTCGTCGCGATGAGTCTGCTGCAGCGGGATGTCCCGCAGGATGCATTTGCTGAACTCGCGTGTTTCCGAACGGAGTTCTATGCCTGTCTGACCCAGCGCCCCGACGCCCTGTTCGAGCTGAGTGACGCCTTGTTGTGTTCCGACGGCCCGGTGAGGACGTTGGTCGAGCTGTCCCTGGCGCCTGAGCATCAGCGTGGGCATGGTGCGTTGTACGGCGGGCTGAACCACGGGCATCTGGATCTGTCTCGGCTGCGCAGGGCGCTGGTGGGGCTGCCGCTTCCCCGGACAGCAGAGGGGCGGCTGGTCCTGGCGGTCGATGTGAGCAACTGGCTGCGGCCAGATGCGAATACCAGCCCGGACCGGCTGTTCTGTCACACGTACGGTCGGGGCAGGGGCTCGGCCCAGATGATCCCCGGGTGGCCCTATTCCTTCGTTGCCGCTCTGGAGCCGGGGCGGACATCGTGGACTGCCATGCTGGACGTGGTCCGGTTGTCTCCGTGGGATGACGCGATCGCCGTGACCGCAGCCCAGGTCAGGGACGTTTTCCAGAGGCTGTATGTGGCAGGCCAGTGGCAGGTCGGTGACCCGCCCGTCCTGGTCGTCGTCGATGCCGGCTATGACGTGACCCGCCTGGCTTTCCTGCTCGCGGACCTGCCTGTTGAGCTGCTGGGCCGGATGCGTTCGGACCGTGTCCTGTACTTCCCGCCCCCGCCGCAGCCGGCGGGCAAACGCGGGCGCAAGCCCAAGCGCGGGGCGGAGTTCGCGTTCGAGGCTGCGGCAACTCAGCCGGTCCCGTCCGTCACCACGGTCACCGACACCACCCACTACGGGAAGGCCGTAGCCACTGCCTGGGACCGTCTGCACCCGCTGCTGGTCCGGCGCTCGGCCTGGGCCGACCACCCTGAAGGAGAGCTGCCGGTCATCGAAGGCACCGTCATCCGTCTTCAGGTCGACCACCTCCGTGGAGACCGCAGTCCCAGGCCGGTCTGGCTGTGGTGGTCGGCCACCGCCGCTACTGCTGGGGATGTGGATCGGCTCTGGCAGGCATTCCTGCGCAGATTCGATCTCGAGCACACCTTCAGGATGTTCAAGCAGACGTTGGGGTGGACCGCTCCCAAACTCCGCGAGCCGGCCGCCGCCGACCGCTGGACCTGGCTCGTCATTGCCGCCCACACTCAACTCCGCCTTGCCCGGCCCCTCGCAGAAGACCTCCGCAAGCCCTGGGAGCGGCCCGCACGCCAAGGGCGCCTCACACCCGCGCGTGTCCGCCGAGGATTTCGCCGCCTCCACGGGAAAACCCCTCAGCCGGCCAGCGCACCGAAACCCAGCACCGCAGGCCCCGGTCGGCCAACCGGCATGAAAAACAAGCACCGTGCACGCGAGCACCCCGTCGGAAAACAGGACAGACCGAACCTCGCGGCAGTCATCACAAGCAGCAAAGCTGCATAAACTCCAAGCT
>NZ_JBHURV010000093.1:0-1608 GCF_042673865.1 Streptomyces sp. NPDC056987 | reverse complement strand
CTTGATCTTTAACGTTCGGCGTCGAATGGCAGGTCGAACTTGATCACTCGGTCCGGTAACTGCCGTACGTGGAAGCGGCCTTCGTCTGAACATGTGCTCCGACCAAGGAACACACACATTCAGAACGAAGGCCGTGAGGATGAGTCTGCTGCATCACGACGCCGGGTCTGACGCATTGGCACAACTGTCATGCTTCCGGGGCGAGTTCCACTCCTGCCTGACCACCCGTTCGGACGCCTTGTTCGAGCTGGCCGATGCCGTTCTGTGCGGCGACGGACCGGTGAGGTCTCTGGCCGAGTTGTCGCTGGTGGGTGAACACCGCCGCGGCCATGGCGGGCTCTACGCCGCGGTGGCCCGTGGCCGCATCGATGCCGGCCGGCTGCGGCGGGCACTGGCCGAAGTGCCACTGCCACGGGCTGCCGACGGCCGGCTGGTCCTGGCCATCGACGTCACCTGCTGGCTGCGGCCCGACGCGCACACCTCACCGCAGCGGATTCTGTGCCACACCTACGGCCGGGGCAAGGACCAGCACATCCCCGTCCCCGGCTGGCCCTACTCGATCGTCTGCGCACTGGAGCCGGGCCGCAGCTCATGGACCGCACCCCTGGACGCACTCCGCCTGGAGCCCGGCGACGACATCGCCACCGTCACCTCCCGCCAACTGCGCGATCTGCTTCAGCGACTGATCGCAGCGGGGCAGTGGCAGACGGGTGACCCCGACATCCTCATCGTCGCGGACGCCGGATACGACGCACCCCGCCTCGGCTTCCTCCTCAAAGACCTGCCGGTCCAGGTGCTGGCCAGGATGCGATCCGACCGCGTCCTGCGCAGAGCTGTCCCACCCCGGCTCCCGCACACCCAGGGCCGGCCGCCCCGGCACGGCGGCGAGTTCGTCTTCGGGCAGCCCGACACCTGGGGCACCCCGGACACCGAAACAGTCACCGACACACGCCTCTACGGCACCGCCAGGGCCCGCTCCTGGGACCGCCTGCACCCCAAACTGACCCACCGCTCCTCCTGGGCCGCAGCCGACGGCACCCTCCCCGTCGTCGAAGGGACCGTGATCCGCCTGGACATCGAGCACCTGCCCAGCGGAGCAACCCCCAAGCCGGTCTGGCTGTGGTGGTCGGGCACCGACGCCACTGCGGCAGACGCCGACCGGCTCTGGCAGGCATACCTGCGACGCTTCGACATCGAGCACACCTTCCGCCTCTTCAAACAGACCCTCGGCTGGACCTCCCCGAAGATCCGCACCCCCGAGGCAGCCGACCGATGGACCTGGCTGATCCTCGCCGCCTACACCCAACTGCGGCTCGCCCGCCCGCTGGCGGCCGACCGGCGTCGCCCCTGGGAAAGGCCTGTCCCACCGGAACGGCTTACCCCCGCACGAGTCCGCCGCGACTTCCGGCACATCCGCCCCAAGGCGAACTGCCCGGCCCAAGCACCGAAACCTTCTCGTCCGGGCCCCGGACGACCCCCAGGCCGAAAGAACACCCGACCCACCCCACGCCACGACGTCCACACACCTCGCAAAACACCGGCGGCGAAACAACGAACGAAGAAGTCGACCACCCCACGACCACGCCGCACAGGTTAAAGATCAAGCTA
>NZ_JBHURV010000092.1:0-1648 GCF_042673865.1 Streptomyces sp. NPDC056987 | reverse complement strand
AGAAAAGGCACTCTGCCAAATCTATTCCGAAGTATTGCATCGGCCCGAAATTCGCGTCGACGACGATTTCTTCGCCCTGGGCGGCCATTCACTGACGGCCACCAGGATCGTGAGCCGGATCCGCGCACGGCTCATGGTCGACCTGCCGCTTCGCGATTTGTTCGAGCGGCGAACCCCGGCCGGCCTCGCCGCGGCTGTTGAGACGGCAATTCGATCCAGTATTCCTTTGCAGACGCGACCGCGCCCGGCCAAGATTCCGCTGTCGTTCGCGCAGGAGCGGCTGTGGTTCCTGCACCGTCTGGAGGGTCCGAGCCCCACCTACAATGTCCCCCTCGTCCAGCGCATGACCGGGCACCTAGATTCCGAGGCGCTTGTCGCGGCGCTGGCCGATGTTGTTCGTCGTCACGAAATCCTGCGCACCGTCTACCCTGAGGTGGACGGAAATCCAGTCCAGGAGGTGATTCCGGCCGACTCCGCGAACCCGATGATATTTGTCGATACCGTCGATGTCTGTGACTTGGCGGATCGACTGAGTGTGGCAGTCGCCTATTCGTTCGACCTGGACAGCGAAATTCCGTTCCGGGCAACACTTTTCCGAATCACCCCTACCGAACATGTACTGGCACTGGTGATCCACCACATTGCCTGCGACGGCTGGTCCCTCGGTCCGTTGGCGGAGGACCTGGGCAGGGCTTATGCGGCATGGTGCAGTGGTGATGCGCCAGTCTGGTCGCCGTTGCCCGTGCAGTACGTTGACTACACGTTGTGGCAACGGGAACTGCTGGGCAAGGTCGGTGACCAGGACAGTGCCGGTTCCAGCCAGATGCGGTTCTGGGCCGACGTCCTGGCGGGATTGCCGGACGAGATCGGATTGCCGTTCGACCGTCCGCGTCCCGCGGCGGCGTCCTACCAGGGTGGTGCCGTCGATTTCGTGGTGAGCGCCGACGTGCACGCGGGACTGGCGGACTTGGCGCGTCGGACCGGTTCTACCCCGTTCATGGTGTTCCAAGCGGCGCTGTCGTTGCTGCTGGCGAAGGTGTCCGGTGGTGCTGACATCCCGATCGGCGCCCCCATTGCCGGTCGTGGCGACGAAGCGTTGGACGGCCTGATCGGGTTCTTCGTGAACACCCTTGTCCTGCGGACCGATGTCTCGGGTGATCCGACCTTCGCGGGGTTGCTGGCCCGAATCCGCGAGACGGACCTGGCGGCCTTCGCACACCAGGACGTCCCGTTCGAGCAGCTCGTCCGCGAACTGAACCCGGCCCGATCTGCCGGCCGGCACCCGCTGTTCCAGGTGCTGATGGCGTTCAACAGCAACCTCGCCAGCACCACAGTCGGTCTGCCCGGTCTGACCGTGCAGCCCGAGCCCTATCCGCAGAACGGAGCCAAGTTCGACCTATTGTTCGGACTGCGCGAGAAATTTGGCCCCGATGGTGAACCTCTCGGCGTCAAAGGCACGATCGAGTACAGCATCGACCTGTTCGACCACGACACCATTGTTTTATTGGCAGGGCGGCTGCACCGCATTCTCGAAGCCATCGTGGGCAATGCCAACCTGCGGCTCAGTGAGTTTGATGTGCTGGCCTCAGCAGAACGTGCGCAGATCCTTACTGAGTGGAACAACACTGCGTGCGATATTCCGCCGTCC
>NZ_JBHURV010000090.1:0-1917 GCF_042673865.1 Streptomyces sp. NPDC056987 | reverse complement strand
AGTGGACGTTAAGTCCGATATTTCTCGTTTCCTGATCGCTCGATTGTGTGACTGATCGCCACGCGGGACGGGCGCTGGGCATGGACATGCTGGGATGCAGGGCATGGACAGAGAGCCGTATCCGAGTGACTTATCGGACCAGCAGTGGGCCTTGATCAGGCCGATGATCACGGGCTGGAAGCAGGACCGGGTGGCGCGGTCGGCGACCGGGAATCCGGGGTCCTGTGACCTCCGGGAGGTCGTGAACGCGATCTTCTACCAGAACCGGACGGGCTGTCAGTGGCGTTATCTGCCGCACGATCTGCCGTCCTGGTCAGCGGTGTTCTACTACTTCACGCTGTGGCGCGAGGACGGCCTGGACCAGCGGATCCAGGAACTCCTGCGCTGCCAGGTGCGGGAGAGGGCTCGCCGATTAGAGGAACCCGTCCCTCGTGATCATCGACACCCAGTCCGTGCGTGCGGCAGCCGGTGTCCCGAAGACCACGACAGGACTTGACGTCAACAAGAAGGTGTTCGGGCGCAAGCGCGGGCTGGCCGTGGACGTTCTGGGCCTGGTCATCGGCGTAGTCGTCCTGCCGGCCTCCGCCCACGACAACGCCGCCGGCATCGCCCTGCTCGACCAGGTCGCCGAACGCTGCGGGAACCGTCTGGAGAAGGCTCTGGTGGACCAGGGTTTCAAGGACGAGGTGGTGATCCACGGTGTGTTGCAGGACATCGACGTCGAGATCGTCCGCCGCAACCCGGGCGACAAGTGCAAGGGCTTCGTCCCGCAGCCCAAGCGGTGGATCGTGGAGCAGGTCAACGGACCCTGCTGCTGCACCGGCGCCTGGCCCGCGAGTACGACCACCGGCCCGACACCTCCGCCTCACGCGTCTACTGGGCCTCTACCTCGAACATGGCCCGCCGCCTGACCACGCTGAGCCCCGCCTGGCGCGACGACCTTGGGCTCGCCGCGTGAACGTCACCGAACTCCTCGCCGGCCTCCAGGCCCAGCACAAGGCGGCCACCGCCCGGGCCGGTGAACTCCAGGGGCAGATCGAACACCTCACCGCCGTCCTGGCCGAGACCGAGGCCCGACTCGCGGAGCTGGACATCGCCCGGAAGGTCATCGAGCAAGCCGCACCGGCAGCAATCGAACCCGACCCGTCCCAGACCGAGATGAGCACCGCTTACCAGGCCATCGTGAACACCTTCAACCACCACCCCGGCCAGGCATTTCGAGCCCGTGAACTGCACGAACTCCTCGAGATGCCCACCGACGAGGCATCCGTCAACATCACCCGAAGCCGCCTCGCACGCCTCCTCCGCCAAGGCTTCCTCACCCAACCTGGACGAGGCCGCTACCAGAAACAGACTTAACGCCCGCTCAGAGCTCGTAACACGATCTTGTTGAAGTGTGCTGGTCGGCCGTGACCGGTGCGACGATTCGGCCGTTCGTGACGGTGTGAGTACTCGGCCGTGGATCATGGACGACGACTTGTGGGCGCTGATCGAGCCGCTCCTGCCGCCATGGCCGGAACGGTCCCCAGGGCCTCGGCCGGTGCTGGACCGGCTCTGTCTGCAGGGCATCCTGTTCGTCCTCTACAACGACATAGCCTGGCAACTCCTGCCCCTGGAGCTGGGCTTCGGCTCGGGGCAGACGTGCTGGCGCCGACTGGACCGGTGGCAGAAGGCAGGAGTCTTCGACCGGCTGCACCGGATCCTGCTCGCCGAGCTGAACGCGGCCGATGAACTCGACTGGTCGCGGGCATGCGTGGACGGCTCCCACATCCGCGCGAAAAAGAGGGACCCGACACCGGCCCGTCGCCGGTCGACCGGCGCAAGACCGGCAGCAAGCACCACCTGATCTGCGACGGCCGCGGCACCCCACTCAAGGTCATCACCACTGCGGCCAACGTCAACGACGTCACCCAGGCC
>NZ_JBHURV010000089.1:0-1942 GCF_042673865.1 Streptomyces sp. NPDC056987 | reverse complement strand
GAACGAAGGCCGTTCTCGCGTCAGGCACTCAGCCGAAAGCGCCAGCAAGTTCGAGGCCATGTTCGACCACAGGCGATAAACGCCAAGCTAAGGGCTTGCAGAGAATCAACATGCTGATTTGATCTCCGCAGGACAGTTGTTCGCGAGGAACGCCGTGATGTCAGTGGGCGTGCTGAACCTGGCTGTCGAGGGCGGAATCGTGTAGCCGTGTTCGGCCAGGAGGGGCTGAACTTGGTGGACGGCCCTGGTGAGGGTGCTGCCGTTGACGCCGAAGAGCTGGGCGAGCAGGTCTCGGGTGCCGATTTTGCGCAGGTAGAGCACGGTGGCCAGGACTCTGTCGGAGGTGGTCAGCTTGTCCTTGGCCCCTGCACCGCGAGCACGGATACGCTCGCCTCCCCGTTGCTGGAGCCGTCCTTGCTCACGTAACTCGTCCAGGTCAATGGCCAGTTGGTTGGTGAGTTCGTCCAGCGCCGGTTCGGGCATGCCGGTCAGCTCCGGGTCGCGCAGACCCCTTGTGCAGGGCTGCGGGGACGGGCCGCCGACCGGCCGTGGGTCCCGGGTTGCGCTGGTGGTGACGCGAGGTTGGGGATGGAGGGTGTAGTTCCAGTCGCCATGGAAGCGGTGGCGGTGCATGGGCAGGGCCTCGATGTCGCTGTCGGTGACCTTGATGCCGGTGTCGTAGGTGCCCAGGTCGAGTTCGGCGTGGACTTTCAGCCCGGTGCGGGTGGTGGTCGCGGCGATGCTGTTGACGATGACGTCGTGGCTGATGAGCGGGCGGCCGCGCCAGTTCATGGAGATGTGGGAGAACAGCCGGTGTTCGATCTTGTTCCACTTCGATGTGCCCGGCGGCATGTGGCAGACCGTGATGTCCAGGCTCATCTCGGCGGCCAGGGCTTTGAGCTCGGCCTTCCAGGCGCGGGTGCGGTAGCCGTTTGATCCGCCCGCGTCCGCGGTGATCAGCAGACGGGTGGCATCCGGATAGTCGTGCCGGCCCCTGGCCTGCCACCAGCGGCGGATGGAGGCGACAGCGAATGCGGCGGTGTCGTGGTCAGTGCCGACGCTGACCCACCCGGTGTTCGCGGCGATGTCGTAGATCCCGTACGGGATCGCCTTGCCCGGTCCCTGCCGGTCGAGGAAGTCGTGCGTGTTGGCCACTACCGGCTCACCGGCCGGCCGCCACTGGAGGCCCGCGTTCTTGTAGTCACCGACGAGTTCCTTTTTCTTCGTGTCCACGCTGATCACCGGCTGACCAGCATCTATGTGCTGTCCGGCCTGCTTGTTGATGTAGCGGAACTGGGCGTCACGGTCGGGGTGCTGCCTGCCCTCGATGGTCTTGGCGCCGGCCTGCAGGCTGAATCCTTCCTCGCGCAGCAGGTCTCCGACCGTGTCGGCGATCACCCGGTGCCCCTGACGGGTGAGCTCGGCTGCGAGGCTTCCGGTCGACTTCACCGTCCAGCGCAGCGGCGACATCGGATCGCCTCGCTCGTCAGGCTCCACCAGTGCCAGCAGCGCGGACCGAAGACCCGGATCAAGGTCCACGGCCTTCTTCCGACCACCACCGGGCCTGCGGACCCGGTTCATTGGCTCCTCGCCGGCCTCCAACTCGTCCACGCCCTTGCGGACCGTCGTCTCGCTGACCTGGGCAGCCCGCGCGACCGCCCGGATGCCGCCGTGACCCAGAATCCGGGCATCAGCCCCCATCATCAGCCGTCGCTGCCGCTCGTCCAGATGCGGAAACAACACCTCAAACTTCACCGCGAGTTGGTGACAGATCGACTCGGAGATGCCCATATCACACCAACGAGCCGGATCAGGGGAAGTAACAGGTTGATTCTCTGCAAGCCCTTAGCTTGGAGTTTATGCAGCTTTGCTGCTTGTGATGACTGCCGCGAGGTTCGGTCTGTCCTGTTTTCCGACGGGGTGCTCGCGTGCACGGTGCTTG
>NZ_JBHURV010000088.1:0-1964 GCF_042673865.1 Streptomyces sp. NPDC056987 | reverse complement strand
TCAGGCCGCCTCCTTGTGGATACCGCATGCTCCGGTGATACCGCACGGGCAACGAGCCGTCAGCCCCTACGACTCCACGAGTTCAACCTCAGTAGTCACGCGGCTGGGTGACGCCGGGCCAGCGGGAGTGCGGTGACGGGCATGCTCGGCGCAGATGGTGTTCGACGACGACAGCCCGGCTTCACTGCGCCCGTACGGACGGTCTGGGAATTCCGGAACGAGCGCGAACGCCGAGGCTGACGCCCAGCGGCGCCTCGTCGGGAAATGTCTGCTCTGTCCGTGACGGTGCGTGGCCTTGTGGTCGTGAGCGGCGGACCGTGCGGCCCTGTTTCCGTGGGTGGCTTGGCCCGTGTTGCCGAAGGTGAAGTACGGCAAGGCGGTCAACCGGCCTTCGATCCGGCTCGGCCAGAGGGAGTCGCCGGGGTGGGGCGGGTCTGGCACCTCTGACGTCGCGGGGTCTCGGTGGCGTACGCATGTACTCTCCGAGGCTCCATTGGATAGCTTTCTTGGGGCTGACGGCGAAGGGCCGCTCGTTCACGAGCGGCCCTTCGCCGTGTGCACGGAGTGGCGTACATCGCCTCGGGGATCAATCAGGACGTGGTTAGCGGTAAGGAACGATCTTGCTCACTAGCACAGTGATCGCCCGGCCCGCTCGACCTTGGCCGAAGATCGTATGAGGTGTTCGGCTGGGTGATGCTGCGTTCGTGATCGAATGGCCGGTCCGTATACGGCACGAAACGGCGCTCCGGGGGCTGAAGGAAGCATGGGGGCGGCGGCTCTCGCCAGACATGGCAGCCCACGCCTGCGATCCCATTTACCCACCGAACGCACCGTTGTCTGGACACGGGTACGCCGACGGGCAGAGGCGTTCGAGCATAGGTCCCATCCGCTGACGCGGTTCCTGAAACCACGGTTTCCCCGAGTCCCTGCAACCGCTCTGGCCGGGGCAAAGATTGGCGTGTTCACGCTGGTATGGGAGGGATGTCGGCAGCTCATACTGTGGTCCGGACCAGCCAGGCGTGTCGGCCGGTCGGCATACGACAACGGCGCGCCGGGCTGAGCCGTCGCGCCCACGATTTCGAGGAGACTCTCGTATGAGCGGATTACGGATGACCGGACGTCTCAGATCGCTGGCCCTCGTCCTGGCTGCGGGCGTGTTCATGGTCGTCAGTCTGTCCAGTACGGCGGTGTACGCGACGGAAGCCGCCCCGGCGAGCGTCGAACCGCAGCTCGGCATCCGGTTCAACCCCGACGGCGATGCGGGCCAGTGCGGCGGGAGGACCGGGGAGCAGTGGGCCGCCTCGCCGAACTGGACGCAGGCCATCCGCTTCGACACCGATGACCGCCCCGGCGGCTGCCAGCTGGCGTTCGGCGTCTACGACCCGGACCGGGTCCTCACGGGCTCCACCATCACCTATCAACTCAGCCGCAGCACCGGCGGTGTAGGCCAGTGCGGGAACAACGTGCTTCCCAACAAGTTGCCGATACTGCCGGTCCCTGCGTTCGGAGCGCCGGTCAGAGTCGACACCGACGGCCAGCCGGGCTGGTGCAACCTCACCTTCAGCGTGACGGGCAACCTCGTCCTCGAAGTTCAGCTCTATGCCGACGGTGACGCGGGCCAGTGCGAGGACGCCGCGCCCTTCACCCACTATGCCTTCGACGGCACTCCAGTCACAGTGAAGATCGACACCGACAACCGCGCCGGCGGCTGCCAGTTCCTGCTGCGCCTGCAGCACTTCTAGCACTCAGTACACCCGGTTCCGTGCCATGCGAGCGGTGCGGCGCTCCTCCGGGACTCAGATGCCGGGCCGCATGCTCCGTCGCGGTCCGGCATCTGTGCCGGCCTCATGACGCTCTGACCGGCAGAGCCCTAGCTTGATCTTTAACGTTCGGCGTCGAATGGCAGGTCGAACTTGATCACTCGGTCCGGTAACTGCCGTACGTGGAAGCGGCCTTCGTCTGAA
>NZ_JBHURV010000087.1:0-2288 GCF_042673865.1 Streptomyces sp. NPDC056987 | reverse complement strand
AATGTCAGGGGGGCAGGACGCGGACGGGTTCCGGCAGCGATGCCGCGCACACCCCGCCGCCCGGCCTGTGTGCCGGTGCTCGCGGCGCCGTCCGCGCGCAGGACCTGCCCGGTGATGTACGCGGCGCCTTGCGAGGGCAGGAGGCGGCCTTCGGCGGCGATCTCGTCCGGGGGCTCATGCGGCCGGACGAGATCCCGTCGGCGGTAGGTGGGCTTTTGGTACTGTTGGGATATCGAACTCTACCGTCGAACGCCGAGCCAGCAGCGCTCCCGCGATACCGTCAACGCCTTGGTAGAAGCTGCCGCGCAGGTGTTCCATCGCGAGGGCGCTACAGCGACGACCAATCGAATCGCCGATCGAGCGGGGGTGTCGATCGGTACCCTTTACCAGTACTTCCCGAACAAGGAATCACTGCTGCAAGTTCTCGCCGAACGGCATCTTCGTGACGTCGATGTAGTGCTGGACGAGGTGACCAGCCGGTTGCGCCGCGAAGCTCTTCCGTTTGATGAAACGATGTGCGGTCTGCTTGAGGCAGCTGTTTCGCTGCATGATGACTGGCCAGGACTGCATGATGTTCTTCACCGCCTCGGTCCCCGCACCGTGCGCGACCTGGAAGTGCTGCGTGCGATAGAGGGGCGCTTGGCCGAGGACATCAGCTTTCACCTTGCCCGGTGCGGCCGGGGCGGTAGCTCCGCGCCTCTGGCAGCGCAGACGATTGTTGCCACAGTCGATGCTCTGATCCACCGGGTCATGACGGCGCAAGGGTTCGACCTTCAGATGCTGATGGCGAGTGTCACTGCGCTGGCGCCACCGACCGGACAACGTTGATCAGAGTGGCCCTGAGCTTCCTGAAACCTGGCTCCTCGACCGGAAAGTGACCGCAGTTTTCCAGCATCACCAGATCGGTGGGTCCTGCGATCTTCTGCAGGAAGCGGATGTTCAGCTCTGCAGGAGTCCACAAGTCGGCAGTGGGTGCGGCAAGCGTGAGAGGTGCACCACGGTATGCCTGCGGCGGGGTATGCACGTAGCGGATGATGCTGGAGAGGAAGCCCAGCGGCATATGGATACCACCGCCGCGGGGATCTGTCGCACACAGCCGGGACAACTGGGGATCGTTACTCATGTTGTCCATGTCTTCGAACCAGCGGGCCGGCAGCCGCAGCCGGCCGAGAACGGACGCGACTACAGGAAGTACGTAAGGGGCTGTGACTCCCATCCAGGAGTAGCGGATGGCGGTGGCGCGCATGGCAGTGTCAGACAGATCGATGAGGTTGGTTACGAGCACAGCAGCGACGTCTCTGGTCCGCGCTGACACCTCGTAAGCAAGCATGCCGCCCATGCTGAGACCGAACAGGAGGATCGGTCGAGGGTCGGCGGCCCGTTCGGCTCGGACCAGGTCACACAGCAGATCGACAAAGTCGTCGTAGCGGACTCCCGCAGGGTCAGGAGTGACGGTGTCGCCGTACATCGGGAGATCCGGTGCGATCAGTTCCAGATCATCGGATGCGTCCGGCGCGGCGAGGGGCCACAGCGCTTGAGAGTGGCCCCCGGCACCGTGGATGATCATTACGCGTACTGGGGCGTCGGGAGCGACGGAGCGGTTGACGTGTATGCGGGTGTCCCGCCACTGCCACCACGTGCTGGTGGGCGCTACAAGGTTCTTCGTGTGCTCGGCGGGCAGGAAACCAGCGTATTCGAGGTAGTTCATGCCCTCACTTTCACGTCGACTTGCCGCCTTTTGCAACTCGCTTCTGCATAGTCTCTGAGCTGCAGTTATGGGGGTCTACTCAACTTCCGAGCGCTCTCAACGCACGCTGTTGGCCGTTGCCGGTGGTTTCGTTGGCCGCGGTGATGATGCGGGCGCTGATCAGTCGGAGCCTGCGGCACAGGCCGGAGAATCGGGTGCCGGTGTGAATGTCAGTCGCCGCATAGGCATTTGCCCTTATTCTGCCAGGTTGGGCACTCCTGCTCAACTCGCTCGTACGTGCTGGGCGGCTCGTCAGGAAACCAGGAGACGATCTCTGCGGTAAGTGGGCCTGCGGACATAAGAGCTCGTAGTGCGATCATGAGTGGGTCTTCTTGAGGCGTCGGTAGCAGATGAGGCTGCAGGCGAGGGAGACGAAGGCGTCGTGGAGTTCGGTACGTCGTTCCCATCGGACGGCGAGGCGTTTGAAGTGGTGGAGCAGGGCGAAGGTCTGCTCGACGACGTAGCGGAGCTTGCCGATGCTCTTGATGTTGGGTGATCCCTTGCGCGAGATGACAGGCAGGATCCGGCGCTCGCGCAGCGC
>NZ_JBHURV010000086.1:0-3359 GCF_042673865.1 Streptomyces sp. NPDC056987 | reverse complement strand
GGGACCCTGTGGGAGAGTAGGACGCCGCCGAACAATTATTGTGGGAATGCCCCGCACCGTATGGTGCGGGGCATTTCTGCGTTCAGGGGTCATTCCGGGGTGACCAGGCGGCTGTCGTACGCCAGGATCACGGCCTGGACGCGGTCTCGGGCGCCCGTCTTGGCGAGGATGCGGGAGACGTGCGTCTTCACGGTCGATTCGGCGAGATGGAAGCGCCCCGCGATTTCCTGGTTCGTCCAGCCCCGGCCGATGGCGGTGAGGATTTCCTGTTCCCGGTCGGTGAGCCGGGCCAGTTGGGGATGGGGTGCGACGTCGGTCGGCTCGGCGGCTGATGGGGCTGCGCCGTTTGCCGGCAAGTGGTGGACGTACGCGTTGAGGAGACGGCGCGTCAGGCTCGGTGCGACCACGGCGTCGCCGCTCGCGACCGCACGGATCCCGGAGAGCAGCTCCTCCGGAAGGGCGTCCTTGACCAGGAACCCGCTGGCGCCCGCCCGTAGCCCGGCGTATGCGTACTCGTCCAGGTCGAACGTCGTCATGATGAGGATCCTGGTGCGGCTGCCGGCGGCGACGATTCTGCGGGTGGCCTCGATGCCGTCCAGGCCCGGCATACGGATGTCCATCAGGACGACGTCGGGGTGGAGTTCGGCCGTGAGCCGTACCGCCTCCGCGCCGTTCCCCGCCTCCGCCAGGAGCGTCATGTCGTCCTGGCTCTCCAGGAGCATGCGGAACCCGAAGCGCTGCATGGGCTGGTCGTCGACGACGAGCACGGTGGTCACTGGTCTGCTGTGCCCTTCACTACCGTCACTGCTGTCACTGCTGCGTCCTTCGGAGGACCCGGGAGGTGAGTGCCGGGGAGGTGGATGCCGGGGAGGTGGAGGCGTACGCGCCAGCCGTCCGCCGGGTGGGGTGACGGGCCGGCCTCCAGTGTGCCGTCGTACAGGGCCGCGCGCTCACGCATTCCGGTGATGCCCCGGCCCGTGGCAGGCCTGTTCCGGTGCTGGGGCCCTGTTGACCCGGAGTCGGTGATCGTCGCCGTCACGCCGTCCGGCGCGTAGGACACGTCCACGTCGGCCCTGGTCGGCTCGCCCGACCTGTCCACCCGGTGCGCGTGCTTGAGCGTGTTGGTGAGGGCCTCCTGCACCACCCGGTAGACCGTGAGCTGCTGTCCGGCCGCGAGGGAGTCGGTAGGTCCGTGCACCGTCATGCGTACGGGCAGCCCGGCGGCCCGTACGCCGTCGACCAGGTGGTCCAGGTCGGCCAGTGCCGGCTGCGGGGCCAGTTCGGCGGTCGGGGTTTCGCGCAGGACGTCCAGGAGGCGGCGCAGTTCCGCGAGGGCCTGCCGGCTCGTCGTCCCGATGGCCTCCAGCGCCTCCGTCGCGCGCTGCGGGTTCTTCTTCGCCGCGTACGAGCCGCCGTCGGCGAGGCCCGTGATGACGGACAGGTTGTGGCCGATGATGTCGTGCATCTCGCGCGCGATCCGGGCGCGTTCGGCCGCGGCGGCGAGCTGGGCCTGCTGGTCGCGTTCGACCTCCAGCCGCTGTGCGCGTTCGACGAGGGCCGCGGTGTACTCCTGGCGGCTGCGTACCGCCAGTCCCAGCAGGGCGACCACCGCGAGGCTGTTCATCGCCGGCATGAACTGCTGGTTCCAGCTGTCCTCCGGGTAGCGGGTGGCGCCCAGCAGGAGGGGTGCCAGCGCGAGCGTGACGGAGCCGGCGAGGGTACGGAGCGGAAGCCGCAGCGCGATGTTGTAGACGATGACCAGCTGGAGGAAGGACGCCTGGAGGTGGGCCCCGCTCCAACTGTTGACCAGGGCGAACGGCAGCATCACCAGCAACATGGCGACCGGGTGGCCGCGGCGCCACAGCAGCGGTACGGAGAAGCCGAGGCTCATCGACACCACCAGCCATACCGGTACCGCCGCGTTGAGCGTGACGTTCCGCCAGCCGCCCGACGCGTCGACGAGCGCCGCCACCACGAAGAAGGCGGTGACGTGGAGGTCCCAGGTCAGGGGGTGCCGCCGGTCGAAGCTCCGGAGCCGGCCCACGAGCCGGTTCAGCCGGCCGGTGAGCGGCCGGGCACCGGCCGACCAGCCCTCGCCGGAGGTGACGTGCTCCTTCGCTGCTGTGTGCACATCCATATTCTCGTGGTCCTCTGGTCCTCTGGTCCTCTGGTCCTTGTCGTCGTCCGCGTGGGACCGGGGGAGTTATCAGACGTCGCGGCGCTTGAGCAGCGTGCTCGCCAGGACCAGTGTCGCCGCCGCCTCAGCGCCAGGGCGAGCAGCGCGCCTCCCGGTGACGCGCCCTCCACCACCGGCTGGGCCGAGGTGAGGGCCTCCGTGGCCTTCGTGGGGACGTACTTCTTCGCGTCCTGCACGATGTCGTACGGCAGCATGCCGAGCACTTCCGGCAGGACCATGACGCCTCCGAGGAAGGTCCCCACCGCCCCCGGAACGGAGCGCAGTGCCGAGCCCAGACCGAGGGCGATCAGGCCGAGGAGGGTGAGCGCCGTCGCGCAGCCGAGAAGGGCGCGTATCACCCCTGGATCGCCGAGGGAGGTCGCCTGGTCGGTGTCGGAGAGGAGAAACGCGGCCGGCAGGAAGGTGGCGACCGCCGTGGCGAGGGAGACGGCGAAGACGACCGCGCCGAAGACTGCGGCCTTCGCCCACAGGACCGGCAGCCGCCGGGGGACCGCGGTCATCGAGGCGCGGATCATGCCGGTCGCGTACTCGCCCGCCGTGACGAGAATGCCCAGCACGGCGAAGGCTATCTGGGCGAACTGCACCCCGATGAGGACCAGGACCACGGTGTCCATGTCCGCGTCGCCGCCACCGCTCTCGTACGTCGCGCCCATCAGCAGGCCGATGCCGAGGATCAGCGCGCTCGCCGACAGCAGGGTGATCCAGGTGGAGCGCAGCGACCAGAGTTTGTGCCATTCGGAGCGCAGCACGTGCGCCGGTGTCACGCGGTACGAAGAGGCGTACGAAGAGGCGTTGGGGTAACGGGGGTTCGCGGGTGTGGCGGTGGCGGGCGCGGCGGGGCTCATGCCGTGGCTCCTTCGTGGGCGGGGCGTGCCCGGTATTCGACGGTGTCGCGGGTCAGGTCCATGAACGCCTGTTCCAGCGAGGCTGCCTGCGGGGTGAGTTCGGTCAGGGGGATGGCGTTCTCCGCGGCGATGCGGCCGATGTGCGCGCTGTCCGTGCCGTGCACCTCCAGGGTGTCCGCCGGGCCGGAGGTGATCCGTACGTCCGGGGCGGCGAGCAGTCCGCGCAGCCGCTCCGGTTGCGGGGTGACGACCTTGACGGCGGCGGTGCGGGCCGCGTTCCGTACGAAGTCGGCGACCGTCGTGTCCGCCAGCAGCCG
>NZ_JBHURV010000085.1:0-3415 GCF_042673865.1 Streptomyces sp. NPDC056987 | reverse complement strand
TATTGCGCTCGGCGATCTTGGTTGGCAGGGTGTCCGGAGTGCGTGCTGATCTTGTTCCTGACGACCTGTGGGAGCGGGTGGTGCCGTTGCTGCCACCCGCTCCCGAACGGCGCCGCCGCTACCCCGGGCGGCTGCGTGTTCCCGACCGGGCAGCCCTGGCCGGCATCATGTACGTGCTACGGACTGGCGTCGCCTGGCGCGACGTCCCTGCCGAGAGCGTGGGCTGCTCCGGAGTTACGGCCTGGCGTCGGCTGCGGGACTGGACGGAGGCTGGCGTCTGGCCTCGCCTGCACGCCACCCTGCTGACCGAACTGCGTCGTGCGGGCCTTCTGGATCTGGACGATTGTGCCGTGGACGGGTCCCATGTCCGAGCCCTTAAAGGGGGGGATCACGTCGGCCCCTCGCCCGTCGACCGTGGCCGCCCTGGCTCCAAGCATCATCTGATTGTCGACCGCCTGGGAACGCCGCTCGCTGTAACGCTCACCGGTGGGAACCGCCACGACGTCACCCAGTTGCTGCCGCTGCTGGACGCGGTCCCGCCGATCCGGGACCTGCGCGGACGACCCCGCCGCAGGCCCCGACGCCTGTACGCCGACCGGGGCTACGATATCGACAAGTACCGCCGCCTGCTGTGGAAGCGCGGCATCAAGCCGCTGATCGCCCGACGCGGCGTCGCACGAGGTTCCGGACTGGGCAAGGTGCGCTGGGTCGTTGAGCGCGCATTCGCCCGGCTGCACCAGTTCAAGCGCCTCCGTACCCGCTACGAGCGGCGCGCCGACCTCCACCACGGCCTCCTCGAACTCGCCTGTGGCATCATCTGCCTCCGACGACTCCGAACGGCATCTTGAAACGCTCAGTGAGCCGATGTCAGTGGGGCCGCATAGGGTCCGGCTCATGGCTGACACTGAACTGACGACGCTACTCGGCGTCCTGAACAGCAAGCGCAAGCACGTCCTGGACATCTTGGAGGGCCTGGACGAGGAGGCGCTGCGGCGCCCGGTTCTACCGTCCGGCTGGACATGCCTTGGGCTGGTGCACCATCTCGCTCTGGACGGCGAGAAGTTCTGGTTCCGCGCGGTTGCTGCCGGGGAGCAAGCGGCGATCGAAGAGATCCTCGGGTCCGGGGAGAACGCGTGGCAGCCCGCCCTGGAGAAGACAGCCGAGGAGGTCTTCGCTCTCTACCGCAAGGAAGGGGAGCTCGCCGACACCTTCCTTGCCGGCGCCGACCTGAAGGCGGCCCCGAGCTGGTGGCCGGACTTCTTCGGTAACTGGCGCCTCGACAACCTGCGCGAGGTCATCCTGCACGTGATCACCGAGACCGCCACCCACGCCGGCCACTTGGACGCCGTGCGCGATGCGAAGTCGTCCACGGACTGCGTGGGCGCCGGCCGGCAATACTCCGGTGCAATCGGCGGTGTCGGACTGTGCCAGGTGTCGGTGCACCTGGCGGCGGTCACCGCGACGACGAAGGTGGTCATCGATCGGGCTCTGTATCTCTCGGCGGACTGGGCCGCGGACGAGGAACGCCGCGAGGCCGCCGGAGTGCCGGAGGAGACCGGGTTCGCGAGGAAGCCGCAGTAGGCGTTGACCATGGTCGCCAATGCGCTCGCGACCGGGATCGAGGCCCGCTGGTTCGCGGGCGACGAGGTGTACTGCGGACGTGAACTGCGCCAGGGCATAAGGGCGTTGGGACTCGGCTACACGGTCGGAATCGCCGTCACCTATCAGGTCACTGACGGGTGCGGCCGTCGGTGGGAGGCCCGCAAACTGATCAACAAGGTGCGGCCCGGGCAGTGGATGCGCCAGCAGACCGGACACGGCATCAAGGCACCCGCGAGTACGACTGGGCCTGGCTCGATGTCCGCCCCGACGACGCTCCCGAGGAGAACCGGAACGAGAATGAGCCCAGGACGAGTGTGCTGGTCGCGCGGCGGCACCGCTACACCGGCGAGGTGTCCTACTTCCGCTGCTGGGCACCCGGCGACGTTTCGCTCGGCACGCTGGTGGAAGTGATCTGCCGCAGGTGGCGGATCGAGGAAACCCTCCAACTCGCCAAGGGTTTCACCGGACTCGACCAGGGCCAGGTGACCTGCTGGAACTCCTGGATGCGCTGGTCACTATTCTCCCTGATCGCCGCCGCCGTCCTTGCCCTCACGGCCACCGCCATCCACGACGTCGCCGAGGACGAGCCCGTGCTTGTTCCGCTGAGCTGCCCCGAGCTCATCTGGCTCCCGCGAGCCCTCGTGCTGCCGCCACCCGTCCGCGACCGCGAGCACGTCCTGCACTGGACCGCCTGGCGACGCCATCACCAAGCCGTCGCGACCGCCTGCCACCAGCAACGACACCACCGTCACGACCAACCGTGATCAAGAACTACAGCTGCCGTCTCTGCGCAAGCACAAGGTCTTCGGCCACCTCACCCCGGCCGAGACCAGGCAGGGCGTCGATCGCCCTTATCACCCAGCTCGGCCCCACCCTGAGTGACGAGGAACTCGTCACCGAACTCGCCGCGGCCTGCCTGCTCACCGGCAAACGGTGGCCCTTCGACAATGTCCACTCAGAAGGGGAGCTGCCGTCAGAAGGGGAGCTGCCGCGAGAATTTAAGGCGACGACATTACGGTTCGCGGGAGCACTCCCGGCTCTGCTGGGCGGGCTCGTCATCAACAGTGCCTCAGCCCTCGGAGTAGCCGTTCGACCAGCCGAGCACGTGTCCGATGTGGGCGCTGAGCAGCGTCTCCGCGCCCCTCCCGTCACGCGCCTCCAGCAGGTCCACTAGGCTGTGGTGCTGTGCGGCGGATCGGGCAAGCTCGGCCGTGCCGATCATGTCGGCCAGGCCCACCATCCGGGTCTGCTGCCGCAGGTCCTTCACCATCGCTACCAGCCGGTGGTTGCCGTGCAGCTCCAGCAGCCGCAGGTGGAAGGCCATGTCGGCGGCGAGGTAGGCCGCCAGATCGGCGGCGGCGGCCGAGTCGACGATCACCTGGGCCCTGCGCCGCAGGTCGGCGGCGGCCTCCGGCTGCAGCGCCCGTGCGATCTCCCGCATGGGCGGGGCCTCCAGCAGTTGGCGCAGCCGCACGATCTCCCAGAGGTCCTGCTCGCTGACCTCGGTGATCCGGAAGCCCTTGTTGCGCACCACGTCGACAAATCCGCGTCCCTGCAGGTTGAGCAGGGCCTCACGGACCGGGGTGGCGGAGATCCCGAACCGCGCGGCCAGCGTCGGTGCGGTGACCAGGGTCCCCGGGGCCAGTTCACCCAAGACGATGGCCGCGGCCACCGCGTCCTCCACCGTGCGGCGCAGGCTCGCCCCGACTAACACCGGGCCGATGATTGATAAGCTCATCCGCGCCATCCTTCCACCACCAAAATTACACATACCGCCAACCGCCGTCGGTCGGCGCCGCGCCGAGTATCGCAT
>NZ_JBHURV010000084.1:0-3567 GCF_042673865.1 Streptomyces sp. NPDC056987 | reverse complement strand
CAGCCGCCGCCCCGGCGAAGCCCGCGGCGCAGGCCCCGGCCGCCGCCCCGGCCCAGGCCCCCGCCGCACCGGCGAAGGCAGCACCCGCCCCGGCGCCCGCGAAGCCCGCCGCGGCGCCCGCCCCGGCCAAGGCGGCTCCGGCCACCGAGGCGCCCGCGGGCCCCGAGTACGTGACGCTGCGCGGCCCGTCGGCCGCCGTCGCGAAGAACATGAACGCCTCGCTGGAGCTGCCCACGGCCACCTCCGTGCGCGCCGTCCCGGTGAAGCTGCTCTTCGACAACCGCATCGTCATCAACAACCACCTGAAGCGCGCGCGCGGCGGCAAGATCTCCTTCACGCACCTCATCGGGTACGCGATGGTGCAGGCGATCAAGGCCATGCCGTCGATGAACTACTCCTTCGCGGAGCGCGACGGCAAGCCGACGCTGGTCAAGCCCGAGCACGTCAACTTCGGTCTCGCCATCGACCTGGTGAAGCCCAACGGGGACCGCCAGCTCGTCGTCGCCGGCATCAAGAAGGCCGAGACGCTCAACTTCTTCGAGTTCTGGCAGGCGTACGAGGACATCGTCCGCCGCGCCCGCAACAACAAGCTGACGATGGACGACTTCACCGGCGTCACCGTCTCGCTGACCAACCCGGGCGGCCTCGGCACGGTGCACTCCGTGCCGCGTCTGATGCCCGGTCAGTCGGTCATCATGGGCGTCGGTTCGATGGACTACCCGGCCGAGTTCCAGGGCACGTCGCAGGACACCCTGAACAAGCTGGGCATCTCCAAGGTCATGACCCTGACGTCGACGTACGACCACCGCGTCATCCAGGGCGCCGCCTCCGGCGAGTTCCTGCGGATCGTCAGCCAGCTCCTCCTCGGCGAGAACGACTTCTACGACGAGATCTTCCAGGCGCTGCGCATCCCGTACGAGCCGGTCCGCTGGCTGAAGGACATCGACGCCTCGCACGACGAGGACGTCACAAAGCCCGCCCGGGTCTTCGAGCTGATCCACTCCTACCGCGTCCGCGGCCATGTCATGGCCGACACGGACCCGTTGGACTACCTCCAGCGCAAGCACCCCGACCTCGACATCACCGAGCACGGGCTGACGCTGTGGGACCTGGAGCGCGAGTTCGCCGTCGGCGGCTTCGCGGGCAAGTCGATGATGAAGCTCCGCGACATCCTCGGCGTGCTGCGCGACTCGTACTGCCGCACCACCGGCATCGAGTTCATGCACATCCAGGACCCAAAGCAGCGCAAGTGGCTCCAGGACCGGATCGAGCGCGGCGCGCACTCCAAGCCGGAGCGCGAGGAGCAGCTGCGGATCCTGCGCCGGCTCAACGCGGCCGAGGCGTTCGAGACGTTCCTCCAGACGAAGTACGTCGGCCAGAAGCGGTTCTCGCTGGAGGGCGGCGAGTCCGTCATCCCGCTGCTCGACGCGATCATCGACTCGGCCGCCGAGTCCCGCCTCGACGAGGTCGTCATCGGCATGGCCCACCGCGGCCGGCTCAACGTCCTCGCGAACATCGTCGGCAAGTCGTACGCGCAGATCTTCCGGGAGTTCGAGGGCAACCTCGACCCGAAGTCGATGCACGGCTCCGGCGACGTCAAGTACCACCTGGGCGCCGAGGGCACCTTCACCGGTCTGGACGGCGAGCAGATCAAGGTCTCGCTGGCCGCGAACCCCTCGCACCTGGAGGCGGTCGACCCGATCCTGGAAGGCATCGCCCGCGCCAAGCAGGACATCATCAACAAGGCCGGTACGGACTTCACGGTCCTGCCGCTCGCGCTCCACGGCGACGCGGCCTTCGCGGGCCAGGGCGTCGTCGCCGAGACGCTCAACATGTCGCAGCTGCGCGGCTACCGCACCGGCGGCACGGTCCACGTCGTGATCAACAACCAGGTCGGCTTCACCGCCGCCCCGGAGTCCTCGCGCTCGTCGATGTACGCGACGGACGTGGCCCGCATGATCGAGGCGCCGATCATCCACGTGAACGGTGACGACCCGGAGGCCGTCGTCCGCGTCGGACGGCTCGCCTTCGAGTTCCGCCAGACGTTCAACAAGGACGTCGTCATCGACCTGATCTGCTACCGCCGCCGCGGCCACAACGAGGGCGACAACCCGCAGTTCACCAACCCGCAGATGGTCCGCCTGATCGACAAGAAGCGCTCGGTGCGCAAGCTCTACACCGAGTCGCTGATCGGCCGCGGCGACATCACGCTGGAAGAGGCGGAGCAGGCGCTCCAGGACTTCCAGGGCCAGCTGGAGAAGGTCTTCGCGGAGGTCCGCGAGGCCACCTCGCACGCCGGTCCCGTCCAGGTCCCGGACGCGCAGGCGGAGTTCCCGGTGGCCGTGGAGACCGCGGTCTCCCAGGAGGTCGTCAAGCGGATCGCCGAGTCGCAGGTCAACATCCCGGACACCGTCACCGTCCACCCGCGCCTGATGCCGCAGATGCAGCGCCGCGCGGCCTCGGTCGAGGACGGCACGATCGACTGGGGCATGGGCGAGACCCTGGCCATCGGCTCGCTGCTGATGGAGGGCACGCCGGTCCGCCTCTCGGGCCAGGACACCCGCCGCGGCACCTTCGGCCAGCGCCACGCGGTCTTGGTCGACCAGGGCACCGGCGAGGACTACACCCCGCTCCAGTACCTGACCGCCGAGCAGGCCCGCTACAACGTCTACGACTCGCTGCTCAGCGAGTACGCGGCGATGGGCTTCGAGTACGGCTACTCCCTGGCCAGGCCGGACGCGCTGGTCATGTGGGAGGCGCAGTTCGGTGACTTCGTCAACGGCGCGCAGACCATCGTGGACGAGTTCATCTCGTCGGCCGAGCAGAAGTGGGGCCAGACCTCCGGCGTCACGCTGCTGCTGCCGCACGGCTACGAGGGCCAGGGCCCGGACCACTCGTCCGCCCGCCCCGAGCGCCTGCTCCAGATGTGCGCGCAGAACAACATGACGATCGCGATGCCGACGCTGCCGTCGAACTACTTCCACCTGCTGCGCTGGCAGGTCCACAACCCGCACCACAAGCCGCTCGTCGTCTTCACCCCGAAGTCGATGCTGCGCCTGAAGGCGGCGGCGTCCTCGGCGGAGGAGTTCACCACCGGCGGCTTCCGCCCGGTGATCGGCGACAGCAGTGTCGAGCCGGACGCGGTCCGCAAGGTCGTCTTCTGCTCCGGCAAGGTCTACTACGACCTGGACGCCGAGCGGCAGAAGCGCGGCGTCACGGACACCGCGATCCTCCGCCTGGAGCGGCTGTACCCGCTGCCGGGCGCGGAACTCCAGGCCGAGATCGCCAAGTTCCCGAACGCCGAGAAGTACCTGTGGGCGCAGGAGGAGCCGGCGAACCAGGGCGCCTGGCCGTTCATCGCGCTCAACCTGATCGACCACCTGGACCTGGCGGTCGGCGCCGACATCCCCGGCGCCCCACGACTGCGGCGCATCTCGCGCCCGCACTCCTCGTCCCCGGCGGTCGGCTCGGCCAAGCGCCACCAGGCGGAGCAGGCACAGCTCGTCAACGAGGTCTTCGACGCCTGACGCCGATCCGTACGTACGGAGGGCCCGGCCCCGCGGCAAC
>NZ_JBHURV010000083.1:0-4071 GCF_042673865.1 Streptomyces sp. NPDC056987 | reverse complement strand
ACGTCCACACACCTCGCAAAACACCGGCGGCGAAACAACGAACGAAGAAGTCGACCACCCCACGACCACGCCGCACAGGTTAAAGATCAAGCTAGGGCGTGTTGCGAAAGTCGATCTTGGTCGTGGAATGATCACGCGCTGTGGCGCGTGGAGATCTGACGGACGAGCAGTGGGCCAGGCTGGAGCCGTTGTTGCCGAAGGGCATGAAGCCTGGCCGGCCGCCGATTTGGCCGAGGCGGCAGCTGATCGACGGCATACGGTGGCGGACCCGGACCGGGACGCCGTGGCGGGATGTACCCGAGCGGTACGGGCGGTGGGATCGGGTCTACGACCTGTTCCGGCGCCGCCAGCGCGACGGCACGTGGAAGCGAGTCTTCACCGAACTGCAGGCCCAGGCGGACGCGAAGGACCTGATCAACTGGGATGTCAGTGTCGACTCGACGATCTGCCGCGCCCACCAGCACGCCGCCGGAGCGGTCAAAAGGGGGATCTTCAGAAGGAGCCTCCCGGCGGCGTTGAGGTCGAGCCGGACGACCACGGTCTCGGTCGCTCGCGAGGTGGGCTGACCACCAAGGTCCATCTCGCGGTCGAGCACGGGCAGAAGCCCATGTCGATTGTGATCACGGCCGGGCAGCGCGGGGATTCCCCGCAGTTCGAACCGGTCCTGGAGAACATCCGGGTGCCACGGCAGGGACTGGGGCGTCCACGCAAGCGGCCGGACAGAGTGCGTGCCGACAAGGCGTACGGCTCCCGGAAGAACCGTGCCTACCTGCGCCGACGTGGGATCCGGTGCACGATCCCGGAGAAGAAGGACCAGGTTCGCAACCGTAAGAAGCTCGGCTCCCGCGGCGGCCGACCGCCGACGTTCGACAAGGCCGACTACCGCGAGAGGCACGCGGTCGAATGCGGGATCAATCGCCTCAAGCGCCACCGGGCCGTGGCCACGAGATACGACAAACTTGCCGTCCGCTACGAAGCAACCGTGCTGGTCGCGGCGATCAATGAGTGGCTGTGACCCCGCGGCCGCAGCAGCCTTCAGTTAACCGTTTGCCGAGGAGCCGATAGACCAGCTACGTTCTCCCAGCCGTCCATGTTGATCCGGACCGGCTCTGTCGACGAGGAGGTGTGGAGCACATGCGCAGGAGTGCCCAGGAGTTGAGCCCGCGTACTGACCTTTGCCACCTCCTCACGACGGAGACACTTTGTCGTTTCGCATCACCCCACTGACCGATGAGGGGCCTCGCGTTTTCCGGACAGGTATCTGACCGTCTATTTCACGCGGCGATTCGCAACTTCTCGTACTCGGCGTGGACTTCGCGCGGAGGACGGTAGCCCACCGACGAGTGGAGGCGTTTGCGATTGTACCAGAATTCGATGTAGCGAGTGACGTCCTGCCGGGCGGCCTCGCGGGTCAGGTAAGTCACCCTTGATACACGCTCGTTCTTCAGGGCGCCGAAGAATGATTCGGCCATGGCGTTGTCGAAGCAGATCCCGGTGCGGCCGGAAGATCTGCGGAGCCCGAACCGCTTGAGCGTCTTCCCGAACTTGGCTGACATGTAGTTGCTTCCGCGATCGGAGTGAAATATCGCGCCGGTTGAGAGGTTCCTGTTCCGTGCCGCGTTGCGGATCGCCCTGGATATCAGCGGGGTTTGATAGTGGTCGTCCATCGCGTAACCGATGACTTCCTTCGTGCAGCAGTCGATGACTGTTGCGAGGTACAGTCAGCCTTCCCCGGTCGCGATGTAAGTAATGTCGCCGACGAGCTTTTCGCCGGGCGTGTCAGCGGTGAAGTTACGGCCGACGAGGTCCGGCACCTGACCAGACGCGGCCCGGGTGAGCCTGAACCTCTTCGGCTGCGGCTGGCAGGGCTCAAGGCCCAGCTCACGCATGAGCCGGCGGACCAGTTCCAGGCCGGCGGTGACGCCCCAGCGGTGCAGCTGGGCCTGGATGCGCCGATGTCCGTAGGTGCTGTCGGACATGTCGAAGGCTTTCTCGATGAGCAGCTTCAGTTCGTCGCGCCGTTGGCCGGTCGCGGATTCCGGGCGGGCTCGCCAGTCGTAGTAGCCGGATCTGGAGACGCCGAGTCGGCCGCACATGAACTCGACGCTGTATGCGTACTCCTCGGTGTCGAGCCGCATCTCGTCGATGAACTCGTATTTGTTTGCTACCGGGGATCCTTCGCGAAGTACGCTGCGGCTTTTTTCAGGAAGGAATTTTCCATCTCCAGCTCGCGGTTGCGTCGTTCGAGTTCCTTCAGGCGGGCCCGCTCGTTCACCGTCAGTTCCGCGTTGGGGGCCGGTTCCTGCTGTTTCTGGTGCTTCTTGACCCAGCCGCGCAGGGTCTCCGAGTTCAGTTCAAGCTCCCGGGCGACTTCGGAGATCGTCTTGCTCGACCTCAGCGCGATCTGGACGGCTTCCTCGCGGAACTCCGGCGAGTACTTACTGGGTGGCGCCACTTCTTCCTCGTTTCCTTGTTCAGGACAACCCTATTGGGTGCCTGTCCGGAAACTTCGGGGCCCCTCAGTGCGGGTAGCCGCGAGGACAACCCGCATGAACCACGCGTTCCGTATTTCATGGATTTCAGATGGCTTTCTCGTAGATGATGAAGTCGCACGGAGTGGCCAGCAGCGGCGCGAGGTCGGGATACTGCTCTTCAAAGGCCCCCTTGCGGATCACCCGATACTCTGCCCTTTCGTTCCACTCCGCCATGAACTGCTTGGATTCCTGACTCCAGTCACGGGGCACCAGGAGCTCGATCTGCAGGGTCTTCGCCCCTCGCTGGCGGAGCATTTCCACGGCGAACCTGCGCAGCTCGCGACCAATTCCCATGTTCCTGTAATCCGGGTCGGCGACCAGCATCCCCGTTTCCCCTTTTTCAGGGGCCAGGAGCTGCACGCGAATGGATCCCACGAGGGTGCCGCCGGTCCTGGCCACAACGATCTGGCAGGCGCGGGTCAGTTCGGTGATTTCCTCCATGCTGGTACGTGTTGCGCCTGGGAGCCACTGCCCGTCCTCGGCAATTGCGTAAACCCGGTTCACCAGATCCGCTATCCGCCCCATCAGGGTTGTGTCCGAACTGGCCCCGGATGGAAGAAGCTCAATATGTAGAGGCAGGGTCGGGGACATAACATCCAAACCTTTCGGATTCGTGAGGCCGCACCCCCGGCCGACCGGAGGCTGCTCAGCTGCGGTATTGATGATACAGCCCGGGCGGGACTGCTGACATTCCCAGAATTCCTTACGCTTGGCGACCGGAGGGGTGGCCTTGTGTCGCTGGTCCTTGCCCAATTACGTCACGCACTGCCGCGGAACAGGGAACCTCGGCCACTCGGAGATGGCACCGGTTCAACCTGCATCGTCTCGCTCACCAGCGGCGTCACCGCCCGAGCCTCACAGACACAACGGGCCACCGGGGCCAACGGTTCAACGTCCGTCGGCTTCCGAGAATCAGCCCTCATCAAGAACTGCACGCCTCGTCGCCGTCGAGTTGTGCTCCTGTACTACGACCTGGTCCACGTGGGCCATGATTCGCGACCAAGCGTGCTACCAGGTACTACCAACCGTCACGACGGCTGCTTGACATCGTCATTGGGAAGTCCTACACAGCGATCGAGTCGTGTATCCGAATTAGCGGTCGAGTCGTCGCGGGGCTCCGGGCGGCCAAGTTCTTTGAGCCATCCAACGGTGACAAGCTCACAGCCATACCCAGAACCCCCGGGTCCACCGATCTTACGAATGACCAGCTCAGACCCACGCTTTGAAGGTAGGACAAGCTCAGCGCGAGCACGACGACCAGAGCGTGCCGCACACCACGCGGATCGCGCGGGTCGGGCACCTCGCCCAATCGCTCCAGCAGGCCTGGGATCTCCTCGGGCACGGCCTCGCGATGCTCCCGGAGTTGGTCAAAGGCAGGCGGGATCAGCGATGATGCGTCGGCAGGCACGGTCTTCCAGTCGGATCACGGGGCGTAGAGAACTCTGAGGTGACCCCCGGAGTGTGGACACAGGGGTTCATGCTGCGAGTGAGAGTTTAGCTGTCCTGTGGTGCTGCTGTTCGAACTCCAGCGGGGAGA
>NZ_JBHURV010000082.1:0-5107 GCF_042673865.1 Streptomyces sp. NPDC056987 | reverse complement strand
GGTGCCCCCCCCCCGGGCGCTGGCACCCGTTACTGTAAAACCCGGGGTTCCCGTTTCTGGGGTCGCTTAACTGCAACGGGGGGGGGGGGCATCTACCCATACCGCGCCCCCCCGCTCCAGGCACTGCGTCGAACCGTCAGACCTCGACCACCACGGGGAGGATCATCGGGCGCCGGCGGTAGGTGTCGGAGACCCACTTGCCGACCGTGCGGCGGACGAGCTGCTGGATCTGGTGCGGCTCCGCCACGCCGTCCGAGGCCGACCGGGCGATGACCTCTTCCACCTTGGGCAGCACGGCCGAGAACGCGGAGTCCTCGATGCCGGAGCCCCGGGCGTGGAAGTGCGGGCCGCCGACGACCTTGCCGGTGGTGGAGTCCACCACCACGAAGACCGAGATGATGCCCTCGTCGCCGAGGATACGGCGGTCCTTGAGCGATGTCTCCGTCACGTCGCCGACCGAGAGCCCGTCGACGTAGACGTAACCGGCCTGGACCTTGCCCACGATCCGGGCCTTGCCGTCGACCAGGTCGACGACGACGCCGTCCTCCGCGATGACGATGTGGTCCTTGGGGACCCCTGTCAGCGCGCCCAGTTCGGCGTTGGCCCGCAGATGGCGCCATTCGCCGTGGACCGGCATCAGGTTCTTCGGCTTGCAGATGTTGTAGAAGTACAGCAGCTCGCCGGCCGAGGCATGGCCGGAGACGTGAACCTTGGCGTTGCCCTTGTGGACGACGTTCGCACCCCATCGGGTCAGGCCGTTGATCACGCGGTAAACCGCGTTCTCGTTGCCCGGGATCAGTGACGACGCGAGGATCACCGTGTCGCCCTGGACGATCCGGATCTGGTGGTCGCGGTTGGCCATCCGGGAGAGCGCGGCCATCGGCTCGCCCTGCGAACCCGTGCAGACGAGGACCACCTCGTGGTCGGGGAGGTCGTCGAGCGTCTTGACGTCGACGACCAGGCCCGGGGGCACCCTCAAGTAGCCCAGGTCACGGGCGATGCCCATGTTGCGGACCATCGAACGGCCGACGAAGGCGACCCTCCGGCCGTACTCGTGCGCGGCGTCGAGGATCTGCTGGATGCGGTGGACGTGGCTGGCGAAGCTCGCCACGATGATCCGCTTCTGCGCGCTGCCGAAGACCTGGCGCAGGACGTTGGAGATGTCCCGCTCCGGCGGGACGAAGCCCGGCACCTCGGCGTTGGTGGAGTCCGAGAGCAGCAGGTCGATGCCCTCCTCACCGAGCTTGGCGAAGGTGGGCAGGTCGGTCAGCCTGCGGTCCAGCGGGAGCTGGTCCATCTTGAAGTCGCCCGTGTGGACGACCATGCCGGCGGGCGTGCGGATCGCGACCGCCAGGGCGTCCGGAATGGAGTGGTTGACCGCGACGAACTCGCAGTCGAACGGCCCGACGCGTTCGCGGTGACCCTCGGTGACCTCAAGGGTGTACGGGCGGATGCGGTGTTCCTGGAGCTTCGCCTCGATCAGTGCGAGGGTCAGCTTGGAGCCGATCAGCGGGATGTCGGGCTTCAGCCGGAGCAGGTAGGGGACGCCGCCGATGTGGTCCTCGTGGCCGTGCGTGAGCACGACCCCGTCGATGTCGTCGAGACGGTCCCTGATGGTGCTGAAGTCCGGCAGGATCAGGTCGATGCCCGGCTGCTCCTCCTCCGGGAAGAGGACGCCGCAGTCGACGATGAGCAGACGGCCGTTGTACTCGAAGACCGTCATGTTACGGCCGATTTCGCCCAACCCGCCGAGCGGCGTGACGCGCAAGCCGTTCTTGGGCAGCTTCGGCGGGGCGCCGAGTTCAGGATGCGGATGACTCAAAAGACTCTCCTCACCACACGCGCCACGTACCGCTGAGGCACGTGGCGCGCGTGACATTCGTGCACTTGCAGTTGTCGGTGTGTACCGATGTACCTGTGTTGACCACGACCCGCGGTTACCGGTCGTGACCTTTGATCTTGATCTGCTGTGTTCATGTATTCAGTTGTGAAGTCTGTGATCAGAGCTGTACCCCGCCCGCGGCCAGATCGATCTTGAGCTGAGCCGTTTCATGGGCCGACAGCTCGACGAGCGGGAGACGCAGCGGGCCGGCCGGCAGCTTCTGCAGGGTGAGGGCGGCCTTGGTGGTGATCACGCCCTGTGTGCGGAACATGCCGGTGAACACCGGGAGCAGCTTCTGGTGGATCTCCGTGGCCTTCTGGACGTCACCGGTGAGGTGGGCGTCGAGCAGGGCGCGCAGCTCCGGGGTGACCACGTGGCCGACCACGGAGACGAAACCGACCGCGCCGACGGAGAGCAGCGGAAGGTTGAGCATGTCGTCGCCGGAGTACCAGGCGAGGCCGGACTGCGCGATGGCCCAGCTGGCGCGGCCGAGGTCGCCCTTGGCGTCCTTGTTGGCGACGATTCGCGGGTGCTGCGCGAGCCGGACGATGGTCTCGGTGTCGATGGGGACACCGCTGCGGCCGGGGATGTCGTAGAGCATGACCGGCAGGCCGGTGGCGTCGGCGATGGCCGTGAAGTGCCGCAGGAGTCCTTCCTGTGGCGGCTTGTTGTAGTACGGGGTCACGGCGAGGAGGCCGTGGGCTCCGGCGCGCTCCGCCGCGCGGGCCAGCTCCAGGCTGTGCCGGGTGTCGTTGGTGCCGACGCCGGCGACGATGTGGGCCCGGTCTCCTACGGCCTCCAGTACGGCCCGTACGAGCTGGTCTTTCTCCGCATCACTGGTGGTCGGCGACTCACCGGTGGTGCCGTTCAGGATCAGGCCGTCGTTGCCTGCGTCCACCAGATGGACGGCGAGCCGCTGCGCACCGTCGAGGTCGAGTGCGCCGTCAGCCGTGAAGGGCGTGACCATGGCGGTGAGGACCCGCCCGAAGGGGGTCTGCGGAGTGGAGATCGGAGCCATGGGTAACACGCTACTCGCTGCTCAGCTCGCCGTGTCCCCTTGGGGGACGGGACAAGAGGAGCCCGGCACTGCCTGCTCGGGGGTTCAGGCAGTGCCGGGTCCGTTTGATCAGCCTAGATGAACTTCTCGAAACGCCGCAATCCGGACACTTCACCCGACCGACCGTACATCTGTGCCCCGGACGGCTCGCGAGCGCACCCCGAACGGATCTCCTGCGACCGGGGAAACCCTCCGGATCCCAGTCCTCCCAAGGGGAGTCGCCCCGGCGTGGCTCCCCTACGGCGCGACACGGCCGTTCATGTTGAAAGCCGCGTGGGTGAGCGGCATGAGCTTCGCCCAGTGCTCCTCCATCCGCTCCCCGACCATCTCGATCTCCCGCTGCGGGAAGGAGGGGACCTTCGCCTGTTCGTGCTGGGTGCGCAGGCCGAGGAAGTGCATCAGCGAGCGCGCGTTGCACGTCGCGTACATCGAGGAGAAGAGGCCGACGGGCAGCACCGCGCGGGCCACCTCGCGGGCCACGCCCGCCGCCAGCATTTCCTGGTACGCCTCGTACGCCTGGACGTACGCGTTCTCCAGCGTGCGCTCCGTGAGGGCCTGCTGGGCCTCGCTCCCGGCCACGAACTCGTACTTTCCGGGGCGGCCCTGCTGGACGAGCTTGCGGTCCTCGCCCGGGACGTAGAAGACCGGCTGCAGCTCCCGGTAGCGGCCGGACTCCTCGTTGTACGACCAGCCGACGCGATGGCGCATGAACTCGCGGAAGACGAAGATCGGGGCGCTGATGAAGAAGGTCATCGAGTTGTGCTCGAACGGGCTGCCGTGGCGGTCCCGCATCAGGTAATTGATCAGGCCCTTGGAGCGCTCGGGATCCTTCGTCAGCTCGTCGAGGGAGTGCTCGCCCGCGGTGGAGACGCGCGCGGCCCACAGGACGTCGGAGTCGCCCGCGGCGTGCTTGACCAGCTCCACGGTGACATCGCTACGGAAGCTCGGTTTGGTCTCGGTGGGGGTGTCGCTCACCGGCGGGGTCCTTCCAGTCGCGTCGCTCGGGCGGCGCCCACTCTACGGCGCGGCACTGACACGGCGCGGCGCCGACCGGCGCACGCGGCGTCGGGCAGCCGCACGCGGTGTCGGCCACGGACGGTGTTCCTCGGCCAATCCGGGGAATTCGGGCACCGATTGGGGCTGTTGTTCGTCAGAAGAAGTAGCAATCGACACACCAGCGGCGTTACACATCACGACCGCACCCGACCGCAAGGAGGAGTCCCTCCATGTTCCGCCGGCGAGAGGCCGTTCCGTTCACATTCGTCGCCGAGGCCGACCGCTTCCGCAGTAATGTCACTCCCCCGCCCAGAGAGCGCGCCAGCACCTCGCAGCTCGTCGGCCGTACGCTGATCGGGCTCACGGTCGCGGCCGGCTTCGCCGGTTCGCTGCTCCTCGGGATGCCGTCGCTGGACACGGCCCAGTCGTCCGGCCATTCCCAGCAGTCGGAAGCCTCGCAGGGCCGGTGACACATCCGGCCCCCCTGGGGTGGTCCGGGCAGGGGCCTGCTCGATAACCTCACCGGGCACAGCAATCGAGCGTGCTTGTGAGTGAGGATCAGTCGTGCCCCTGCCCTTCCTGACGGCCGACCGGGCGTTTGACGCGACCACCGACGATGTCGCACTGCCCTTCGACGATCATGATCATTGGCGGCGTCCGTACCGCCCGGGCCCTTGGCGGGTGGCGGCGTCCGCGCTGCTTCTGCTGCTGGCCTCGTTCGTTCTGCTCGCTGCGATGGTCACCGCCTTCGCGGGCGAGATGTCGGGCGCCGCGTTCTGCCTGGGCGTCGCGGCCGTCGCCATGGCCGTCGCGCTGCGGCTGCTGCGCGTCGGCGCGTGGGTGAGCCGCCACGGCGTACGGCGCGTGGCCCTGCTCCGTACGACGACCCTGCCGTGGAACCAGGCCACCGCCGTACGGACGGTCCAGCAGCCGGTGCGCTGGCTCGGGCTGCCCCGCACCGTCCAGGGACAGGCGCTGGTCGTCGTACGCCGTCAGGGTGAACCCCTGCCGCTGCTCACCGACCACAACGCCGACTTCCTGTCCCGTACGGAGGCGTTCGACCGGGCGGCCGACACGGTCGAGGCGTGGGGTGACGAGTACCGCGGCGCCTGAGCGGAGACGACGCCCCGCGCATGACGGAGCGACGGAGCGGGGCCCGGCCACTGGTGGCC
>NZ_JBHURV010000081.1:0-5414 GCF_042673865.1 Streptomyces sp. NPDC056987 | reverse complement strand
CTGAGACACGGCCCAGACTCCTACGGGAGGCAGCAGTAGGGAATCTTCCGCAATGGACGAAAGTCTGACGGAGCAACGCCGCGTGAGTGATGAAGGTTTTCGGATCGTAAAGCTCTGTTGTTAGGGAAGAACAAGTACCAGAGTAACTGCTGGCACCTTGACGGTACCTAACCAGAAAGCCACGGCTAACTACGTGCCAGCAGCCGCGGTAATACGTAGGTGGCAAGCGTTGTCCGGAATTATTGGGCGTAAAGGGCTCGCAGGCGGTTTCTTAAGTCTGATGTGAAAGCCCCCGGCTCAACCGGGGAGGGTCATTGGAAACTGGGGAACTTGAGTGCAGAAGAGGAGAGTGGAATTCCACGTGTAGCGGTGAAATGCGTAGAGATGTGGAGGAACACCAGTGGCGAAGGCGACTCTCTGGTCTGTAACTGACGCTGAGGAGCGAAAGCGTGGGGAGCGAACAGGATTAGATACCCTGGTAGTCCACGCCGTAAACGATGAGTGCTAAGTGTTAGGGGGTTTCCGCCCCTTAGTGCTGCAGCTAACGCATTAAGCACTCCGCCTGGGGAGTACGGTCGCAAGACTGAAACTCAAAGGAATTGACGGGGGCCCGCACAAGCGGTGGAGCATGTGGTTTAATTCGAAGCAACGCGAAGAACCTTACCAGGTCTTGACATCCTCTGACAACCCTAGAGATAGGACGTCCCCTTCGGGGGCAGAGTGACAGGTGGTGCATGGTTGTCGTCAGCTCGTGTCGTGAGATGTTGGGTTAAGTCCCGCAACGAGCGCAACCCTTGTTCTTAGTTGCCAGCATTTAGTTGGGCACTCTAAGGTGACTGCCGGTGACAAACCGGAGGAAGGTGGGGATGACGTCAAATCATCATGCCCCTTATGACCTGGGCTACACACGTGCTACAATGGACAGAACAAAGGGCAGCGAAACCGCGAGGTTAAGCCAATCCCACAAATCTGTTCTCAGTTCGGATCGCAGTCTGCAACTCGACTGCGTGAAGCTGGAATCGCTAGTAATCGCGGATCAGCATGCCGCGGTGAATACGTTCCCGGGCCTTGTACACACCGCCCGTCACACCACGAGAGTTTGTAACACCCGAAGTCGGTGAGGTAACCTTTTAGGAGCCAGCCGCCGAAGGTGGGACAGATGATTGGGGTGAAGTCGTAACAAGGTAGCCGTATCGGAAGGTGCGGCTGGATCACCTCCTTTCTAAGGATATTATACGGAATATAAGACCTTGGGTCTTATAAACAGAACGTTCCCTGTCTTGTTTAGTTTTGAAGGATCATTCCTTCGAAACGTGTTCTTTGAAAACTAGATAACAGTAGACATCACATTCAATTAGTAACACAAGATATCACATAGTGATTCTTTTTAACGGTTAAGTTAGAAAGGGCGCACGGTGGATGCCTTGGCACTAGGAGCCGATGAAGGACGGGACGAACACCGATATGCTTCGGGGAGCTGTAAGCAAGCTTTGATCCGGAGATTTCCGAATGGGGAAACCCACCACTCGTAATGGAGTGGTATCCATATCTGAATTCATAGGATATGAGAAGGCAGACCCGGGGAACTGAAACATCTAAGTACCCGGAGGAAGAGAAAGCAAATGCGATTTCCTGAGTAGCGGCGAGCGAAACGGAACATAGCCCAAACCAAGAGGCTTGCCTCTTGGGGTTGTAGGACACTCTATACGGAGTTACAAAGGAACGAGGTAGATGAAGAGGTCTGGAAAGGCCCGCCATAGGAGGTAACAGCCCTGTAGTCAAAACTTCGTTCTCTCCTGAGTGGATCCTGAGTACGGCGGAACACGTGAAATTCCGTCGGAATCCGGGAGGACCATCTCCCAAGGCTAAATACTCCCTAGTGACCGATAGTGAACCAGTACCGTGAGGGAAAGGTGAAAAGCACCCCGGAAGGGGAGTGAAAGAGATCCTGAAACCGTGTGCCTACAAGTAGTCAGAGCCCGTTAACGGGTGATGGCGTGCCTTTTGTAGAATGAACCGGCGAGTTACGATCCCGTGCAAGGTTAAGCAGAAGATGCGGAGCCGCAGCGAAAGCGAGTCTGAATAGGGCGAATTGAGTACGTGGTCGTAGACCCGAAACCAGGTGATCTACCCATGTCCAGGGTGAAGTTCAGGTAACACTGAATGGAGGCCCGAACCCACGCACGTTGAAAAGTGCGGGGATGAGGTGTGGGTAGGGGTGAAATGCCAATCGAACCTGGAGATAGCTGGTTCTCTCCGAAATAGCTTTAGGGCTAGCCTCAAGGTAAGAGTCTTGGAGGTAGAGCACTGATTGGACTAGGGGCCCCTACCGGGTTACCGAATTCAGTCAAACTCCGAATGCCAATGACTTATCCTTGGGAGTCAGACTGCGAGTGATAAGATCCGTAGTCGAAAGGGAAACAGCCCAGACCGCCAGCTAAGGTCCCAAAGTATACGTTAAGTGGAAAAGGATGTGGAGTTGCTTAGACAACCAGGATGTTGGCTTAGAAGCAGCCACCATTTAAAGAGTGCGTAATAGCTCACTGGTCGAGTGACTCTGCGCCGAAAATGTACCGGGGCTAAACGTATCACCGAAGCTGCGGACTGTTCTTCGAACAGTGGTAGGAGAGCGTTCTAAGGGCTGTGAAGCCAGACCGGAAGGACTGGTGGAGCGCTTAGAAGTGAGAATGCCGGTATGAGTAGCGAAAGACGGGTGAGAATCCCGTCCACCGAATGCCTAAGGTTTCCTGAGGAAGGCTCGTCCGCTCAGGGTTAGTCGGGACCTAAGCCGAGGCCGAAAGGCGTAGGCGATGGACAACAGGTTGATATTCCTGTACCACCTCCTCACCATTTGAGCAATGGGGGGACGCAGGAGGATAGGGTAAGCGCGGTATTGGATATCCGCGTCCAAGCAGTTAGGCTGGGAAATAGGCAAATCCGTTTCCCATAAGGCTGAGCTGTGATGGCGAGCGAAATATAGTAGCGAAGTTCCTGATTCCACACTGCCAAGAAAAGCCTCTAGCGAGGTGAGAGGTGCCCGTACCGCAAACCGACACAGGTAGGCGAGGAGAGAATCCTAAGGTGATCGAGAGAACTCTCGTTAAGGAACTCGGCAAAATGACCCCGTAACTTCGGGAGAAGGGGTGCTCTGTTAGGGTGCAAGCCCGAGAGAGCCGCAGTGAATAGGCCCAGGCGACTGTTTAGCAAAAACACAGGTCTCTGCGAAGCCGTAAGGCGAAGTATAGGGGCTGACGCCTGCCCGGTGCTGGAAGGTTAAGAGGAGCGCTTAGCGTAAGCGAAGGTGCGAATTGAAGCCCCAGTAAACGGCGGCCGTAACTATAACGGTCCTAAGGTAGCGAAATTCCTTGTCGGGTAAGTTCCGACCCGCACGAAAGGCGCAACGATCTGGGCACTGTCTCAACGAGAGACTCGGTGAAATTATAGTACCTGTGAAGATGCAGGTTACCCGCGACAGGACGGAAAGACCCCGTGGAGCTTTACTGCAGCCTGATATTGAATGTTGGTACAGCTTGTACAGGATAGGTAGGAGCCTTGGAAACCGGAGCGCCAGCTTCGGTGGAGGCATCGGTGGGATACTACCCTGGCTGTATTGACCTTCTAACCCGCCGCCCTTATCGGGCGGGGAGACAGTGTCAGGTGGGCAGTTTGACTGGGGCGGTCGCCTCCTAAAGTGTAACGGAGGCGCCCAAAGGTTCCCTCAGAATGGTTGGAAATCATTCGCAGAGTGTAAAGGCACAAGGGAGCTTGACTGCGAGACCTACAAGTCGAGCAGGGACGAAAGTCGGGCTTAGTGATCCGGTGGTTCCGCATGGAAGGGCCATCGCTCAACGGATAAAAGCTACCCCGGGGATAACAGGCTTATCTCCCCCAAGAGTCCACATCGACGGGGAGGTTTGGCACCTCGATGTCGGCTCATCGCATCCTGGGGCTGTAGTCGGTCCCAAGGGTTGGGCTGTTCGCCCATTAAAGCGGTACGCGAGCTGGGTTCAGAACGTCGTGAGACAGTTCGGTCCCTATCCGTCGCGGGCGCAGGAAATTTGAGAGGAGCTGTCCTTAGTACGAGAGGACCGGGATGGACGCACCGCTGGTGTACCAGTTGTTCTGCCAAGGGCATCGCTGGGTAGCTATGTGCGGACGGGATAAGTGCTGAAAGCATCTAAGCATGAAGCCCCCCTCAAGATGAGATTTCCCATTCCGCAAGGAAGTAAGATCCCTGAAAGATGATCAGGTTGATAGGTCTGAGGTGGAAGTGTGGCGACACATGGAGCTGACAGATACTAATCGATCGAGGACTTAACCATATTTTTGAATGATGTCACACCTGTTATCTAGTTTTGAGAGAACACTCTCAATGGTTTGGTGGCGATAGCGAAGAGGTCACACCCGTTCCCATACCGAACACGGAAGTTAAGCTCTTCAGCGCCGATGGTAGTCGGGGGTTTCCCCCTGTGAGAGTAGGACGCCGCCAAGCAGATTTATTAATTCTACCATGTTTGTTTATGAAGCTTTATATTATTCCGCAGTAGCTCAGTGGTAGAGCTATCGGCTGTTAACCGATCGGTCGTAGGTTCGAATCCTGCCTGTGGAGCCATATTGGAGAAGTACTCAAGTGGCTGAAGAGGCGCCCCTGCTAAGGGTGTAGGTCGTGTAAGCGGCGCGAGGGTTCAAATCCCTCCTTCTCCGCCATATGATTACAGATATAATAATTTTCGGCCCGTTGGTCAAGCGGTTAAGACACCGCCCTTTCACGGCGGTAACACGGGTTCGAATCCCGTACGGGTCACCATTTGGAGGATTAGCTCAGCTGGGAGAGCATCTGCCTTACAAGCAGAGGGTCGGCGGTTCGAGCCCGTCATCCTCCACCATCTTGCCGGTGTAGCTCAATTGGTAGAGCAACTGACTTGTAATCAGTAGGTTGGGGGTTCAAGTCCTCTTGCCGGCACTGTTTTTTCAAAATTTTATGTGGAGGGGTAGCGAAGTGGCTAAACGCGGCGGACTGTAAATCCGCTCCCTCAGGGTTCGGCAGTTCGAATCTGCCCCCCTCCACCATTTTTGGGCTATAGCCAAGCGGTAAGGCAACGGACTTTGACTCCGTCATGCGTTGGTTCGAATCCAGCTAGCCCAGCCATTAAGAGCCATTAGCTCAGTTGGTAGAGCATCTGACTTTTAATCAGAGGGTCGAAGGTTCGAATCCTTCATGGCTCACCATGTTTTTCTTGCGGATGTGGCGGAATTGGCAGACGCGCTAGACTTAGGATCTAGTGTCTTTATGTCGTGGGGGTTCTAGTCCCTTCACCAGCATTTTATAGGATAACAGTTAGAAAAACTGGACATCCTGTCTGCGGAAGTAGTTCAGTGGTAGAACACCACCTTGCCATGGTGGGGGTCGCGGG
>NZ_JBHURV010000080.1:0-7574 GCF_042673865.1 Streptomyces sp. NPDC056987 | reverse complement strand
GGTGGAGGTGAATCCACCGGGCCGGCGCCCTGTCTCCCCGGTTCAGGAGGGGAGGATGTTCTCCGCCTGCGGGCCCTTCTGGCCCTGCGTGACGTCGAAGGTGACCTTCTGGCCCTCCGACAGCTCACGGAAGCCCTGGGTGGCGATGTTCGAGTAGTGCGCGAACACGTCCGGACCGCCGCCGTCCTGCGCGATGAAGCCGAAGCCCTTTTCCGAGTTGAACCACTTCACTGTTCCACTGGCCATGATGAGTCTCCAATTCAAGGGACGCGTTGGTTCCCGCACGGTACGGGAACCGGAGGTGATCGCCTTGGTCCTTAGAGACGCTGAACAGCACAAACGCCCGTGACGGCACGTCACGGGCGAGCGGTACTTCGGAACCACGACAGCTTGATCAAGACGCTACAGTGCGCGACGCGATACAGCCACAGAAACGGCCAACTCTTGCGCGCGTGCCGCACGATCGGACCGCGTTCGGCCCATAATCACCCTTTCGCTCTCCTGCCGGCGCGCGTGGACCTGCGGAGCGGGCTCCATGCCGATCATGCTAGGGCGCCCCCGGGCGATAATAATTTTGCGCATCGTGCACTTTTGCATACTCTGCACGATGTGCAGAGTGAAGGTGCGGCGCTCGGTCTCCGTGAGCGCAAGAAGCAGGCCACCCGGACGGCGCTGTCGGAGGCCGCGGTGCGACTGGCGGCCGTTCACGGGGCGGAGAACGTCACCGTCGAGGCGATCAGCGAGGCCGCCGGGGTCTCGCCCCGTACATTCTTCAACTACTTCGAGAGCCATGACGACGCGTTCGTCATGATCGACCGGACCGTGGGCGAGCGGGTACGGCGCGCGGTGCGCGAGGCACCGCCGGAGCTGTCCGCGTTCGAAGCGGTACGCGAGGCGCTCGCGACCGAACTCACCCATGTGGAGGAGAGCCAGGAGATCTGGGACCTGCGCAGCGCGGTGCTGCGGCGCTCGCCCCATCTGCTGCTCCGCGGTATGGGCGCGCACATCGCCGAGGAGTTCCAGCTGGCGCAGACGATCGCCGAACGGCTCGGCTCGCCGCCCGCGCCGGTGGCGGACTCCCGGGGGGCGCCGGGCCCGCCGGACCCCTGCGCCAAGTTCCCCGACACCTCCCATCTCGGTCTCTACCCCCGACTGCTCGCCGCGGTCGCCAGCACGGCCGTACGGGTCGCCGTCGAGCACTGGTGCGCCCAGCGCGACACGGTCACCTTCCCCGACACCTTCCGGCGCGTCTTCGGCCATCTCACCGACGGGCTGACCGAGCCGAGGACCGACGGCTGACCCCCATGACTACCTGCCGCGTGACACGCATGCCCCGAACCGAACGCAGACGAAGAAGGACACCTTGAGTGCTACAGAGGCGCCGGAACAGGCGCCGACCTCCATGACCAACCGCCAGATACTCCAGGCGATGTCCGGCCTGATGGCCGGCATGTTCGTCGCGATCCTGGCCGGCACGGTGGTGGCGAACGCCCTGCCCCGCATCATCGCCGACCTGAACGGCAGCCAGTCCTCCTACACCTGGGTCGTCACCTCCGAGCTGCTCGCCATGACGGCGACCGTGCCCCTGTGGGGCAAGCTCGCCGACCTCTACAACAAGAAGCTGCTGCTCCAGCTCTCGCTCGCGCTGTTCGTCGTCGGCTCGCTGCTGGCCGGCTTCTCGCAGGGCGTCGGCCTGCTGATCTTCAGCCGCGTCGTGCAGGGCATCGGCGCGGGCGGTCTGACGGCCCTCGCGCAGATCGTGATGGCCGCGGTCATCCCGCCGCGCCGCCTCGGCAAGTACGCGGGCATCTTCGGCGCGGTCTTCGCCGTCGGTACGGTCGCCGGGCCGCTGGTCGGCGGTGTCATGGTGGACACCTCGTGGCTCGGCTGGCGCTGGTGCTTCTTCATCGGGGTGCCGTTCGCGCTCGTCGCGATCCTGCTGCTCCAGCGCACGCTGCAGCTGCCCACGGTCCGCCGCGAGGTGAAGATCGACTACCTGGGCGCGTTCCTGATCGTCGCGGGCGTCAGCGCGCTGCTCATCTGGACCTCCCTGGCGGGCAACAGCTTCGACTGGTTGTCCTGGCAGACGTTCGCGCTCACCGGTACGGGTGTGGTGCTGCTGGTGGCCGCGGTCCTGGTGGAGGCCCGGGTGCCCGAGCCGGTCATCCCGCTGGACATCTTCCGCAACCGCACCGTCACCCTGACCACGGTCGCCAGCCTGCTGGTCGGTGTCGCCATGTTCGGCGGCACGGTCTTCCTCTCCCAGTACTTCCAGATATCCCTCGGCAAGACCCCCACCGTCGCGGGCCTGATGGGGATGCCGATGATCCTCGGGCTGCTGGTGTCGTCCACCGTCGCCGGACAGATCATCAGCGCCACCGGCAAGTGGAAGGTCTACCTGATCGCGGGCGCCGTGATCATGACGGCCGGTCTGGGGCTGCTGGCCACCATCGACGCCGACACGGGCTTCGGGCTGCTCAGCCTGTACATGGCTGTCCTGGGCATCGGCGTCGGCCTGCTGATGCAGAACCTGGTCCTGGCCGCGCAGAACGACGTACCGGCCTCGGAACTGGGTGCGGCCACGTCCGTCCTGTCGTTCTTCCGGAGCATGGGCGGCACGATCGGGACGAGCGTGCTGGGTGCCATCCTGGCGAACCGGGTGACGGCCGAGATCACCAAGAGCCTGGGCGAGAGCGGCCAGGCCCCGGCCGGCGGCTCGGGCGAGAGCGCCGTACCGGACATGTCGACGCTGCCGGCGCCGATGCGGGCGATCGTGGAGAACGCCTACGGTGTCGCGACGGCGGAACTCTTCCTCGTCGCCACGCCGTTCGCCGCGCTCGCGCTGGTCGCGGTCCTCTTCATCAAGGAGAAGCCGCTCAAGACCACCAGCGGCATGGAGCGGCTCGCCGAGGAGGCCGCGGCGGGCAAGCGGGACGGGGAGGCCGGGGAAGCCGGTCAGAAGTCGTCGGCCGCTCCGGTGGGCTGACCGAAGGTCCCCACCACCGGCGGAACGGAGGGCGGGGGACGGACCGGGGGCCGAGCCCCGGGTCCGTCCCCCGCCCGTCGGCGTCCGTAGGCCTTCCGGTGCCCGAGCGCCGGGGCCGGCGGGTCAGTGGGGCGTGGCGGCCAGGGCGCGGTCGCGGCGTACCCCCACCCCCAGGTTCTGGTGGATCTCCGTCGTGGCCGTCGAACGGTTGAGGGTGATGTAGTGCAGGCCGGGGGCGCCCTCGGCGAGCAGCCGCTCGGCCATCAGCGTGGCGTACTCGACGCCGATGCGGTGCCCCTCCTCGGGCCGGTCCTTGGCGGCTTCGAGCCGCGCGGCCAGTTCGTCGGGGAAGCGCGCGTCGCTGAGCTCGGCGAAGCGGCGGATCTGCCGTACGTCGGTGGCGGGCATGATCTCCGGGATGATCGGGGTCGCGCACCCCGCCGCCGTGATCCGGTCGCGGAACCGCAGGTAGTCCTCGACGTGGAAGAACATCTGGGTGATGGCGTAGTCGGCGCCCGCCCGGCACTTGGCGACGAAGTGGCGGACCTCGCTCTCCCAGTCGGCGGAGCGGGGATGACGCTCGGGGAAGGCCGCCACGCCGACCGTGAAGTCCCCCAGCTCCCTGATCAGGGTGACGAGTTCACCGGCATGGGTGAAGCCCTCGGGGTGGGGCACCCAGGCGCCGCGCGGGTCGCCGGGCGGGTCGCCGCGCAGGGCCAGCACATCGCGGATCCCGGCGTCCGCGTACTGGCCGACGATGTGGCGCAGCTCGGCCACCGAGTGGCCGACGGCGGTGAGATGGGCGACCGGGCGCAGTGTCGTCTCGGCGGCGATGCGCTTGGTGACCTCGATCGTCCGGTCGCGCGACGAGCCGCCGGCCCCGTACGTCACGGAGACGAAGGACGGCGCGAGCGCCTCGATCCGGCGGATCGCGTTCCACAGCGTGCGTTCGCCCGCCGCGGTCTTCGGCGGGAAGAACTCGAAGGAGTACGAGGGCCCGTCGCCGGCCGGCAGGCCGCGGGAGGCCCCCGGGTCGTGGTGCGGACGGTCCGCGGTCTCTGCCGCCATGGAGGAGGTCCTTCCTGAAGTCACCCGGTATGTGAACGAGTACGGTCCGCACACATTAGCCGTGACACGCGTCCGCCCGCGGGTGTGACCACAGTCTGATCACCCGTGCCGAGGGGCGGGGCAACCGGTCCCGGGGCGCGCGGAGTTCGGCTTCGCGCTCCCCGGGACCGCCGGACAGGAGTCCCGCTCACTGCTGGGCGGGCGCCCCGTCCCAGACTCCGGTGGCGGCCGTCTCACGGGCGTAGTCGGCGAAGTCGCGGGGCTCGCGTCCCAGGACCTCCCGCACGCCGTGCACCGGAACGGCGTTGCGGCCGTCGAGGATCAGCCCGAAGAGATCCGCGAACTCGACCGGCAGTCCCCGCGCCGCCAGCCCGGCGCGGTAGGCGTCCACGGGGACGGGACGGTAGTGGATCTCCCGGCCGGTGACCCGGGTCAGTTCGGCGGCCACCTCGCCGAAGCCGAGCGAGCGGGGTCCCGACAGTTCGTACGTCCTGCCGGTGTGCCCGGGGCCGGTGAGGACGGCGGTGGCCACGTCGGCGATGTCGTCGGCGTCGATGAAGGGTTCGACGGCGTCGCCGGTCGGCAGCACCAGCTCACCGGCGAGGACGGGGTCCAGGAAGAAGCTCTCGCTGAAGTTCTGGTGGAACCAGCTCGCCCGGAGCACCGTCCAGTCGGCGCCGGACTCCTTCACGCGCTCCTCGCTGTCGAGGGCACCCTTGTCACCGCGTCCGGAGAGCAGCACGAGACGGCGCGCGCCCCGGGCGACGGCCCGTGCGGAGAAGGCTCCGATGGCGTCGGCGGCGCCGGGCAGTCCGAGGTCGGGGTAGTAGGTGACATAGACGGAGCCGACGCCCTCCAGGGCCGCGTCCCAGGTGTCGGGGTCCTCCCAGACGAAGGGCGGGGCGGCGGCGCGGGAGCCGATCCGTACGGGAATTCCCCGGGCGGTCAGCCGCTGTGCGACCCGCCGTCCGGTCTTGCCGGTGCCGCCGACGACCAGGACCGTCCCGTTCCCGGCCTCCGGCGCGTTCTGTGTGTCCTGCGTGCTCTGTATGTTCTGCGCGTTCTGCGTCATGGGGACAGCCAACTCCCCGCGGGGCGGCGGCGACATGGCCGTGAAGCTCACCTCCATACGCGCGCGTCCAGGGTCGGCTGTACGGATCAGGCCGGGTGTGCGCGCCCCGGCACCGCCCGGGCGGGGTCGCGCCACACGGCCGCCTGTTCCTCGACAACCTCCAGGTAGGCCGAGGCACGCGCCGCCGCGGCGGGGCGGCGCGCGGGCGGCAGTCCGCGCAGGGCGCGGCTGCGCGAGCGGCGGGTGAGCAGGTCGACGGAGAGCGGGGTGCGCGGGGAGAGGAGGAAGGCGCGGGCCCGGCGCCGGGCCCGGTGGCGCAGGACGACGGCGAATCCGAGGGCGATGAGGAAGTTGACGCCCACCCTGACGCCGAGGCCCGCGGCGGAGTCCAGCAGGGGCGCGTCGAACAGCCAGTGCATGCCCATCGCGGTGAGCACGCAGGCCGCCGCCGGGGCGATCCTGCGGCGTACGGGGCGGTCGCCGTGGGAGAGGAGGATGCCGACGCCGGTGCCGGCGACGGCGGTCATCGCCCAGTGCGAGCCGAGCCCCGTCACCATCACCCGGGTGGCGAAGGACTGGCTGACCTCTGCGGTGCCGTGCACTCCCCCGCCGAGCAGGATGGCGTTCATGGCGTACGTCCAGTTCTCCATGACCTGGAAGCCGAGACCGGTGAACGCGCCGAGGAAGAACCCGTCCAGCGGGCCCCGTACCAGCGGCCGGGCCACGAGGGCGATCAGGACGACGCCGCAGAGTTTGAGGAGTTCCTCGTTGAGCGGTGCGGTGAGCGCGGCGGCCCACCGGGAGCCGAATCCGATGCCGGCCGACTTCGACCAGATGCCCTGGAGCCCGGTGTTGGCGACGAGGGCGCAGCCGGCCGCCGCGGTGGCCCCCCAGAGGACCCCGCTCCAGGCCCAGCCGGGCGGCGGTGCCCGGAACGGGCGGACCCGACCGAGGACGGCCGTCCCGAGGCTCACGGTGAGCGCCAGCAGGACCACGGCCAGCAGCGCGGAGCCGGGGAAGACCCGGACGACCGGGCCGAAGTCGTCCAGGAGCAGCGCGAGACCGAGCAGGCACACGGCGGCGAAGGCCCAAACGGCCGGCCGGCGTCTCCACGAACCGCGTACGGCGTTGACGAGGAGGCGGAACCGGGCGGCCGGCGGGGGCGTGGTGGCGGGGGCGGTCATGACGTCCCCGGGGGAAAGGTGAGGCCGCGGGCCATGGCCGTGGCGTCGGCCACCGCGCCGGGGGCGGCCCCGGGCCGGGCGAGGACGATGATCTCGACGGCGTAGCCCCGGCCGGGCGGCAGCCAGAGGGTGGCGGAGCCCGTGCGGCCCCCGCCGGTCAGCCGTCCGGAGCGCCCGATGGCTCCCCGGGCGCCGGTGAGCGGCCGGGCGGCGCCCAGCCGGCTGCCGCTGTCGGCGACGGACTGGACCTTGCGCAGTCCGTTCCACAGTTCGCCGGGGTCCCCCGCCTCGGTGAGGCCGATGTAGCGGGCCGCCAGGCCGACGCCGTCGCGGGAGAGTGCGTACGCCGTGTCCGGGTCGCTGGACGACTTGCTGAGCCCCCAGCCGTGCCCCACCACCCGGAGCACGGCGGCGTCGCCGTCGGGGCCGAGTTCCAGGGCGGTCCCCGCGGCGACCCGTTCGCGGTCGCCCAGGGCCGCGTCGATCAGCGGCCAGCCTGCCGTCAGCGCGGCGACGACGAGCAGCACCCCGAGGACCGGGCCCCAGGGCCGCGTCACGCCGCGGCCGGGGCCGGGCGGGTCCTGGCGCGGGCGCCGGGTGGCCGGTGCGGGCTCCATCGGGTCAGACGTCGTGGCGCAGCGGGGTGAGCTGCTCGATGTCGTACCGCTTGCGCAGATCGGCGATGGCCGCCGGATCGGGGGTGCCGTCCTCCTTGAGGATGCCGAGGAGTTCCTCGAAGTACCGTTCGTGGTCGGAGGGCGGGGACGCCTGGAAGAACATCCTGGCGGGCTCGCCGCCCCGGTTGGCGAAGGCGTGCGGACAGCCGGGCGGGACGACGATGACGGTGCCCGGGGTGGCCCGTACCGTCCTCGTGCCGGACGCGGACTCCCAGTGGCGCCAGTCGTCGCTGAGCACCCGCGGTTCGAAGGCCAGCACGTCGAGTTCGCCGTCGAGGATGTAGAAGAGTTCCTCGCTGTGGGTGTGCCGGTGTGCTCCGACGTCGAACCCGGGCGGGACGACGACCTCGAAGCTGGAGGAGACCCGGGAGTGGGCTCCGGTGACCTTGAAGGTCACCTCCTGCGCCGCGGTGAGGATGGTGGTGCCTCCCCCCGGCGGGACGATCAGTCCCTGGGACGGCGTCACGTGGGTCATGCGGTGCTCCAGGACGGTGGACGGAAAGGTGTACGGGCGGGGGGGGGGGCCCCCCCGGGGCGGCGCCCCCCCCAAACCCGCCACCCCCCAGCGGCCCACCCCCCCAACCACA
>NZ_JBHURV010000079.1:0-7584 GCF_042673865.1 Streptomyces sp. NPDC056987 | reverse complement strand
GCCCGGGCCCCCCGCCGGGCGCGCCGCCGGGCGGCGCCCCCCGGGGGGGGGGCCTTCCGCGTGCCCCGGCTCCCTCCCGCACCCAGCCGGCCCGCGCCCGTCGGCTCCCGCGCGACAGGGGGCTGCCGGCGCCCCGCCCAGGAGACCGGAGGTGTCAGACCCCCGCCCCGGGACCGTTCCGCTCCCGCTCCTCCACATACGCGTTGTACGCCGCCACCTGCGCCCGCCGCGCGAACCGCTCCACCGGGCGCAGCGCCTCCCCCCGCGCCGCCATCTCCGACGCGCTCACCGCGCCCCCGTGCCCGTGCTCGTACGCCAGCTCGATCATCAGCCCCACCCGCTGCGCCTGCTCCAGCACCCGCACCGCCCGCTGCGGATAGCCCGGGGCCAGCACCTCACGCCCCGCCTCGGCCCGCGCCCGGTACGCGTCCACGATCGCCTCGGCCACCGGCCCCGACGCCGCCACGTCCAGCCCGGACAGCACCTCCGCCGCCTCCCGCAGCGCCTCCGCCAGCTCCCGCTCCGCCTCCCCGAGCGAGGGCACGTCCGCCGGCTGCGCCTCCCGTACGGGCAGACAGTGCCAGAGGACCTCGACATGACGGTCGCCCTCGGGGCCCACCGCGGACACCTCGGGCACCAGCCCGTACGGCGCCCCCACAGCGATCACGGCCTCCTCCGCCTCCAGGGCGCGGGCATTGAACCCCGGCGGACCGCACAGACCCAGCGGATGCCCCGGCGCGGGCAGCGCGACCCGGTAACCGGTCACCCCCAGCGCCCGCAGCCGCCCCAGCGCCAGCGTCAGCCCCACGGGCCCCGTCTCCCCCGGCAGCCCCTCCACCCGGTGCAGCGCGTCCTCGCCGACCACGGCGAGCACCGCGTCGTCCGGCGATACGAATCCGGCCAACAGGGCATTTCCCCATGAGGCCAGCAGTCCTGAGCGTGGTTGCGAAAGCATGGCCCCAGCCTAGGTAACAGACCTCACGGCCGGACCACTCGACCGGTGGCGTAGGTTTTCCCTGGGGGATCGCGTCTACAGGCGCACCCGAAACCTCAAGACGATTGCATGGGGAGACAACGCGCTCATGAGCGATGTACTGGAGCTGGTGGACGTAACCGTGGTCCGCGACGGACGCGCTCTGGTGGACGATGTCTCCTGGTCGGTCAAGGAGGGGGAGCGCTGGGTCATCCTCGGCCCCAACGGCGCCGGCAAGACCACCCTGCTCAACCTCGCCTCCAGCTACCTCTTCCCGACCAAGGGCCAGGTCCGGATCCTCGGCGAGCGGCTCGGCAAGGTCGACGTCTTCGAACTGCGCCCGCGGATCGGCGTGGCGGGCATCGCCATGGCCGAGAAGCTGCCCAAGCGCCAGACGGTCCTGGAAACCGTCCTGACGGCCGCGTACGGCATGACCGCCACCTGGAACGAGGACTACGACGAGGTCGACGAGCAGCGCGCCCGCGCCTTCCTCGACCGGCTCGGCATGACCGACTACCTGGACCGCAGGTTCGGCACCCTCTCCGAGGGCGAGCGCAAGCGCACCCTCATCGCCCGCGCGATGATGACCGACCCCGAACTCCTCCTCCTCGACGAGCCCGCGGCCGGCCTCGACCTCGGGGGCCGTGAGGATCTCGTGCGCCGCCTCGGCCGCCTCGCCCGCGACCCGTACGCCCCCTCCATGATCATGGTGACCCACCACGTCGAGGAGATCGCCCCCGGCTTCACCCACGTCCTCATGATCCGCCAGGGCAAGGTGCTCGCCGCCGGCCCCATGGAGACCGAGCTGACCTCCCGCAACCTCTCCCTCTGCTTCGGACTCCCGCTCGTCGTCGAGCGCGCCGGTGACCGCTGGACGGCCCACGGACTGCCGCTCGGCTGAGCCTCCGTCATATCGGTGGCCTTCTGACCCGATATCACCCCTGTCGGGACAGGGACCCGCGCCCCTACCATGACCGTGTGGAAATCGACGCGTGGGTGTGGTGGCTGATCGGCGCCGTAGGACTGGGCATTCCCCTCGTCATCACGGCGATGCCCGAGTTCGGCATGTTCTCCGCCGGTGCGGTCGCCGGCGCGATCACCGCGGCCCTCGGTGGCGGAGTGGTGGTCCAAGTCCTCGTCTTCGTCGTGGTGTCCGTGGCCCTCATCGCCGTCGTACGCCCGTTCGCGGCCCGGCAGCGAGCCGCGACGGCCCCCGGATCGGCCACCGGCATCGACGCGCTGAAAGGCCGTCAGGCCCTCGTCCTGGAACGGGTGGACGGCAGAGGCGGCCGGATCAAGCTGGCCGGCGAGGTGTGGTCCGCGCGCGCCTACGACGAGGCCACGTCATTCGAACCCGGCCAACAGGTCGACGTGGTCGAGATCGACGGAGCGACCGCCGTCGTCATGTAGCGGCCACGACAGCCAACCCCCGGCGGTCGACGCCGTACGACGCCCGTACGACGACCGCCCACGACAACGAGACGTGACAGTCAGGTGACTCAACCAGGCGGAACGGTCACCACGTTCGCCTCCGGTCTGAGAAACTGGATCATCGGAACATCCGGCAGAGAAGGGCCCGAGAAACGCGATGCCATCAATCATCATCGTCCTGGTCATCCTGGTGGTGCTTGTATTCATCGCCCTGATCAAGACGATCCAGGTCATCCCGCAGGCGAGCGCCGCCATCGTCGAGCGGTTCGGCCGCTACACACGCACCCTCAACGCGGGCCTGAACATCGTGGTCCCCTTCATAGACTCGATCCGTAACCGGATCGACCTCCGTGAACAGGTCGTCCCCTTCCCGCCCCAGCCGGTGATCACCCAGGACAACCTGGTCGTCAACATCGACACGGTCATCTACTACCAGGTCACCGACGCCCGCGCCGCCACGTACGAAGTCGCCAGCTACATCCAGGCGATCGAGCAGCTCACCGTCACCACCCTCCGCAACATCATCGGTGGCATGGACCTGGAACGCACCCTCACCTCCCGCGAGGAGATCAACGCGGCCCTGCGCGGCGTCCTCGACGAGGCCACCGGCAAGTGGGGCATCCGCGTCAACCGCGTCGAGCTCAAGGCCATCGAACCGCCCACCTCCATCCAGGACTCGATGGAGAAGCAGATGCGCGCCGACCGTGACAAGCGCGCCGCGATCCTCACCGCCGAAGGTATCCGCCAGTCGCAGATCCTCACCGCGGAGGGCGAGAAGCAGTCCGCGATCCTGCGCGCCGAAGGTGAGGCCAAGGCCGCCGCCCTGCGCGCCGAGGGTGAGGCCCAGGCCATCCGTACGGTCTTCGAATCCATCCACGCGGGCGACCCCGACCAGAAGCTCCTGGCCTACCAGTACCTCCAGATGCTCCCCAAGATCGCCGAGGGCGACGCCAACAAGCTCTGGATCGTGCCCAGCGAGATCGGCGACGCGCTCAAGGGACTCAGCGGCGCCTTCGACAACCTCGGCGGCGGCATGCCCGGCTTCAACACCGGCAAGGAGCGCAGGCAGGACACCCCGCTCGACTGACCGCCCCCGCCCTTCGTGCATGATCGGTGGTCGGTGCATCCGGCACCGATCAGCACGAAAGGCACCACACCGTGACCATCTGGGAGATGCTCGCCGTGCTCACGGCGGGCATCAGCGCGGGAGCCATCAACACCGTCGTCGGCTCCGGCACGCTCATCACCTTCCCCGTCCTGCTGGCGACAGGACTCCCCCCGGTCACGGCGACCGTCTCCAACGCCCTCGGCCTGATACCGGGCTCGATCAGCGGAGCCATCGGCTACCGCGCCGAACTCACCGGCCAGCGCCCCCGCGTGCTGCGCCTGAGCGTCGCCGCGGTCATCGGCGGATTCACCGGCGCCACCCTGCTGCTCGTCCTGCCCTCCACGGCCTTCGAGACGATCGTGCCCGTCCTGGTCACCCTCGCCCTCGTCCTCGTGATCCTCCAGCCCCGCCTCGCCCGCGCCGTCCAGGCCCGCCGCGCACGCAAAGGCACCAGCGCGGGACCCGACGGCGGCCCGCTCCTCTTCACCGGACTGCTGCTCGCCAGCGTCTACGGCGGCTACTTCACCGCGGCCCAGGGGATCATCTACGTCGCCCTGATGGGCATGCTGCTCGACGACACCCTGCAACGCCTCAACGCGGTGAAGAACATCCTCGCGGCCGTCGTCAACAGCGTCGCCGCGCTCTTCTTCCTCTTCGTCGCCGAGTTCGACTGGACGGCGGTCGCCCTCATCGCGGCCGGCTCGACCGTCGGCGGCCAGCTCGGGGCCAGATTCGGCCGCAAGCTGCCGCCCTCCGCCCTGCGCACGCTGGTCGTGACGGTCGGCGTCGTCGCCATCGTCCAGCTCCTCATCCACCGGTACGGCTGAGGGGTCCGCCGGTACGGCCGAGGGTCACGCGGCGGGCTGCGCCGGAACCCCCGCGAGCCACTGCGGCAGCTCGGAACGCTCACCGGCCCGCAGCGACAGCAGCATCGCCTCCGCCGGGGACGGCACGAACGGCGCCCGCAGCAGCGGCATCCCCGCCTGATCCGGCGTACGGTCCGCCTTGCGGTGGTTGTCCTCGGCGCACGAAGCCACCGTGTTCAACCAGCTGTCCGCACCTCCCCGCGACCGCGGCACCACATGGTCCACCGTCGTCGCGCGCCGGCCGCAGTACGCGCACCGGTGCTGGTCCCGTATCAGGACCCCACGCCTCGACCACGGAGCCTGTCTTCGGAAGGGCACCCGGACATACCGGCACAGCCGGATCACCCGGGGCACCGGAAGCTCCACGGCGGCGGCCCGCACACGGAGACCGGGATGGGCCTGCTCGACGACGGCCTTGTCCTGCAGCACCAGCACCACCGCACGGTTGAGTGTCACCGTCGACAGCGGCTCGAAGCTCGCATTCAGTACCAACGTGTCCCGCATCCCGCCCACCTCCCGTGTTTCGCCGCCCGGCCCCCTGACATGGCTGACAAGGCTGCGGGCTTGGATCAACTCTGGCCGGGCGCGCCGAGAGGGACAACACAATAAAAAATGCCCTGCCCTGATCTCTCCAAGACCAGGGCAGGGCAAACAAAAAGGAAACGGTCAGCTCCCGGCGGGAGCCGCGTACTCCCCGATGAGCTGGGCGCGCGCCAGCGTGTGGAAGCGCAGATTGAACCCGACGACCGCGGGGGTGGCGTCACTGTCGGGACCGAGCCGCTCACTGTCCACCGCGTACACCGTGAACACGTAGCGGTGCGCCGGGTCCCCGGGCGGCGGCGCCGCACCGCCGAAGTCCTTCGACCCGTAGTCGTTCCGCGCCTGCACGGCCCCCGCGGGCAGCCCCTCGAACGAGCCGCTGCCCGCGCCCACCGGAAGCTCCGTGACCGACGCTGGGATGTCGAAGACCACCCAGTGCCAGAATCCGCTGCCGGTCGGCGCGTCGGGATCGAAGCACGTCACGGCGAAGCTTCCGGTCTCCGCCGGGAACCCCTCCCACCGCAGCTGCGGCGAGGTGTTCCCGGCGGCCTGGACCTGGGCGTCCTTCAGAACCGCCCCCGGCGCGACATCGTCGCTCACCACGGTGAAGGACGGCACCCGCGGATGGAAGTCATGGGGGAGTGGGGCCCTCGTCGCCTCGGTCACGTCTGAACCTCCGGATGTCAGCTCTGGCCTGTCGTCTGTCTCGTGCCGGCCGCCGATGTCGGCCGTCGGCCGCCGGAGGACCGAGCCTAGAGGCTCCCCTCAGAACCAGTTACGACGGCCACCGACCTCGGCGAGCCACTGGTTGAGATACGCGGCCCAGTCGGTGCCCTGGAAGTCGCCCAGCCCCACCTGGAACGAGCGGAACGAATCGCTGCCCTCGGTGAACAGCCCCGGCTTCTTGTCCATCTCCAGGATCACGTCCATCTCACGGTCGTCCGCGACGAAGGTCAACTCGACCTGGTTCAGCCCGCGGTACTGCTGCGGCGCGAAGAACTCGATCTCCTGGTAGAACGGCAGCCGCTGCCGCGTCCCGTGGATGTGCCCCTTCTCCATGTCCGCGCTCTTGAAGCGGAAACCGAGATGGACGAAGGCGTCCAGGATGGCCTGCTGCGCGGGGAGAGGGTGGACGTTGATCGGGTCGAGGTCGCTGTTGTCCAGCGCCCGCGCGATGTCCAGGTCCGTGGTCACCCCGATGTTCATGCCGCGCAGCGGCTGCCCGTCGATGGTCGTGACCGGGGTCTCCCAGGGGATCTCCAGACCGAACGGCACCACGTGCACCGCCCCCGCCTCTATCTCGAAGGCACCCCCGATGCTCTGCCGGGTGAACTCGATGTTCTGTACGGTCTCCTGTTCGTTCCCCTCCAGCTCGACCCGCGCCTGGAGCCCGACGCTGAGCCCCTGGATCCGCTGGTTCACGGAGCCGCCTTCGAGCCGCACCTCACCCTGCACCACCCCGCCGGGCACCACGTTCGACTCGATCAGCTCGGTCTCGACCGTCGCCCCGCCGGCGCCCAGGCTCGCCAGCAGCTTCTTGAAGCCCATGTCTCACTCCTACTAAGTCCCTCGGGGTCCCTGCCCCCTACATACGCGCTCCGGCCACGGACGGTTCCCCGGTACGCTCGGACGCCATGATGGCGAGCCCCGACCGTATGCCCTTGCCCAGGGACTTCTTCGACCGGCCGGTCCTGGAGGTCGCGCCCGACCTCCTGGGCCGGACGCTGGTACGGGAGACGGCCGACGGCCCCATCGAACTCCGCCTCACCGAAGTGGAGGCGTACGCGGGCGAGGTGGACCCGGGCTCACACGCCTTCCGGGGCCGCACACCCCGGAACGACGTGATGTTCGGCCCGCCCGGCCACGCATACGTCTACTTCACCTACGGGATGTGGCACTGCCTCAACCTGGTGTGCGGGCCGGAGGGCCGGGCGAGCGGGGTACTGCTCCGGGCCGGCGAGATCGGCGTGGGCGCGGAGCTGGCCCGCAAACGTCGCTTCTCGGCCCGCAACGACAGGGAACTGGCCAAAGGCCCGGCCCGCCTGGCCACCGCCCTGGACGTGGACCGGGCCCTCAACGGCACGGACGTCTGCGCGGGCCCGGACCATCCGCTGTCGATACTCACCGGCACCCCGGTCACCAAAGCCCAGGTCCGCAGCGGCCCGCGTACGGGAGTGGGCGGCGACGGCTCGACCCACCCCTGGCGCTTCTGGATCGACGGCGACCCTTCCGTCAGCCCTTACCGGGCCCACGCACCACGCCGCCGACGAACTTGACTCGGCCGGTTCACCCGCCTAACGTGGCCCGAGCCGCTTTCAACGGAGCCTGCTGTTCGGCAGCCTCCGAAGCGGCCACCCACTACATCACGATCAAACCCTTACGGGTCTGAGTTTCGGCATGCCGAAATTCTGTACCCGACGACTCGATTATGAGTCGGGCGGGGATTCGGTTAAAGTAGTGAACAGCCGAAAGGCAAAGGGCCAATCCAAAGGCCGTCGGAATTCTGGAAGCGGGAAACACCGCCGAATGAATCTGATAGAGTCGGAAACGCAAGAACGAAGTACAGAACAGAATGAAACACCGAAGGGAAGCGCCCGGAGGAAAACCCCAGACACGGTCTGCGGGTGAGTACGAAGGAAGCGTCCGTTCCTTGAGAACTCAACAGC
>NZ_JBHURV010000078.1:0-8636 GCF_042673865.1 Streptomyces sp. NPDC056987 | reverse complement strand
ACGGTACTGGTTCACTATCGGTCACTAGGGAGTATTTAGCCTTGGGAGATGTTCCGGCGTGTCCCGGTGTGTTGCGGCGTCCGGGGGCCGGGCGGAAGGGTGACGTGCGGTCAGACGCCGCGGCCGGTCCCGCCCGCGCCGGTCCCCGCCGCCTTCTTGATGCCCTGGGTGATCTCGTCCATGACGGAGAGTTCGGGCGCCTTGTCGTTGACGTCGAAGCCCGAGCGGACCACGACCAGCACCTTGGGCGAGGCCGGGGAGGGGAAGGCGAGCGACTGCACATAGCCGTCGTCGCCCTTGCTCGTGATCACCTTCCACCGCACCAGATAGCCCCGCTGCCCGGCGACGGTGACCGCCTCGGACTTGAGTTCCTCGTGCGAGGAGATCTCGCCGTAGGTCGTGCCGCCGTACGACTCCTTGGCGTTGGTGTCGATGTCCTGCTCGGCCACTGCCTTGGCGTTGGTGGCGGTGATCTTCAGCGCGACGGCAGGCACGGAGAACACGCCGCCCCGTACACAGGACTGCGAGGTGTCCCCGGGGCACTTGTACGTCCCGGTGGTCACCCCGGCGCCGACCGGGCCCGACTCGCCGGTCCAGCCGTCCGGGACGGGGATGCTGATCCCGCTGGCGCCGTCGGTGGCGTAGCCGTCCTCGGTCTCCGGCTGTCCGGGACCGCCGTTCCCCCCGCCGCCACCGCCCGGGCCACCGGGCCCGTCGGGGGCCGGGGAGCCCTCCCCCGGCTGCGAGGGCGCCGTGGACGGCGCGGGGCCGGAGCCCGCCCTGCCCACCGCGTCGGTGCCGCCGCCGTCGCGTCCGAGCAGGTAGAAACCGCCCGCGAGCGCCATGGCGACCACCGCGGCGGTCGCCCCGAGGGCGATCCGCCGTCCCTTGTTCCGCGGGACGGGCGGCGGCGCCGGCGGGTAGGGCGGTGCGGCCGGCTGGTCCCACTGGCCGGCGGGGGCGGCGCGGAGTTCGTCGGTCCACGCGGACCCGTCCCACCATCGTTCCTGGCGTGGACCGTCACCTGAGTGCCCCGGGTCGGGATGCCAGCCGGGCGGCGTCGTGTAAGTCACGACGCTCAGCTTAGGCATATTGTCTGAAAGGCTGGTGAGAGGCCCATGAGAATCCGCCCTCTCACCCGTCCCCCGGCCCCGGCCTGCTCCTCCCGTCCCGCCCGTCCGGCCCCGGGACGATGCCGCGCACCACACCCAGCGCCACCAGGTCCTGTGGCCGCAGCCGGAGTTGGTCCGCCGTCGTGCGGGTACGCCCCGGGTCGCGCTTGAGGATGGCCGTGGCGAGTTCGGGCGCGATGACGGAGAAGTAACTGTCCGGCGTGGCCCAGGTGTTGTCCGCGGCTGCCAGGGCGAGCGCACCGCCCGAGCCGCCCTCGCCGATCAGCAGGGTGGTGACGGGGACCCGAGCCGCAGCCACGGCGGCGAACAGGTCCGCGATGGCGGCGCCCGCCCCCGTGCGCTCCGCCCGCGCGTCGTTGGCGGCGCCGGGGGTGTCCACCAGGGTCAGTACGGGGATGCCGAGCCGTTCCGCGAGCCGGATCAGCCGGGCGGCCGTACGGTATCCGGCCGGGAGCGTGGCGGTGCCGCACTGCGCGGCGTACGCGACCGTACGCCCTTCCCGGCGGCCGAATCCGCAGAGCATGCCCGGGTCCGTACCGCCGCAGCGGTCGCCGCGGATCTCCTCCCGGTGGTCGAAGTACGCGTCCAGATAGGCGGCGGCGCGCGGCCGTCCGGGCGAGCGGGCCGCCAGGACCGCGTCCCAGCCGGTGGCGGCGGGACCGGAACGGCCCAGCGCGGCGGGCGGCGGCGGGGCGCCCCCGGCCCACCCGTCGGGCGGCTCCGCGCGGCCGCCGGTGAGCAGCGCCAGCCAGCGGGCCACCGTGGCGGCCAGTTCCTCCTCGGCCACCACCGCGTCGAGCTGCCCGGCGGCGAGCTGGGCCTCGGCGGTGTACGCGGACGGATCGGCGTCCGCGGGGCGTACCCGTGACCCCGCGAAGCCGATCTGCGCCCCGGGCAGCGCGAGGACGACATCGGCGCCCGCGCCCAGGGTGGCCCAGCCGCCGCCGGTCGTCGGGTCGCGCACCACCGCGAGCTGCGCGAGCCCGGCCGCCCGGGTCAGCGCGGACTCCCCGGCCACGCGCTGGAGTTGGAGCAGGGCCCGCATGCCTTCCTGCATCCGGCTGCCGCCGGTCGCGATCAGCGAGACGACCGGCAGCCCCCGTTCGCGCGCGTGGCGGTACGCGGCCACCAGCCGGTCGCCGGTGCGCTCGCCGAGGGAGCCGCCGAGAAAGCCGAACTCGAAGGAGACGACGACCGCTTCGGTGGCGCCGATCCGGCCGGTGCCGCAGACGACGGACTCCTCCTCGCCGGTACGGTCCGCCGCCCGGGCCAGCGCGGCGTCGTACCCCTCCCAGCCGAGCGGGCCGTCCGGGGCAGAAGTGCCCTCGGGAGCCGGGAGTTCGGTGAACGTCCCGGCGTCGCTGCCGAGGACCGCCGCGATCGCCTCGCGCGCGCCCCGCCGCTCAGCCATGGAGCGCCCGCTTCATGATCTTCCCCATGTCGTTGCGGGGCAGCGCGTCCAGATAGCGCACGGTGCGCGGCCGCTTGTGCGCGGCGAGCTGCCCGGCGACATGGTCGGCCAACTCCTTTTCCGTCGGCGGTGCTTCGGGGCGCGCCGGGACGATCCAGGCAACGATCCGCTCGCCGAGGTCGGGGTCGGGCTCACCGGTCACCGCGGCCTCCCGTACCCCGGAGTGTTCCAGCAGGACGTTCTCGATCTCCCCCGCGCCGATCTTGTAACCGCCGCTCTTGATCAGGTCGGTGGCCTTGCGGCCGACGATGCGGACATAGCCGTCGGGGTCCCTGATCGCCATGTCCCCGGTGCGGAACCAGCCGTCGGTGAAGGCGGCCTCGGTCGCGTCGGGGCGGTTCAGATACTCGGTGAAGAGGTTCGGGCCGCGTACCTGGATCTCGCCGACGCTCTCGCCGTCGTACGTCTCGATGGCGGCGCCCGACTCGTCGACCAGCCGGAGTTCGACGCCGTGCAGCGGGACACCGACCGTCCCGGCGCGCGGTTCGCCGTCCGCGCGGACGCTCGTGTTCATCAGGGTCTCCGTCATGCCGTACCGCTCGACGACCCGGCGGCCGGTGGCCGCGGCGATCCGCCGGTGGTCGTGGACGGGCAGCGCCGCCGAGCCGGACACCAGCAGCCGTGCGCCGGCCAGCGCCTCGGCGAGCGCGGGGTCGTCGGCGAGCGCCTCGGCGATGCGGTGGTACATCGTGGGCACGCCGAAGAGCATGGTGGCGCCCGAGGAGAGTTCCCGGGCGACGCCCGCGGTGTCGAACCGTCCGAGATGGGTGACGGAGCCGCCCCGGCGCAGCGGACCGAGGATGCCGAGGATCAGCCCGTGGACATGGAACAGGGGCAGCGCGTGGACCAGCACGTCGTCGGCGGTCCACTGCCAGGCGTCCGCCAGCGCGTCGAGAGTGCTGGTGAGGGCGCGGCGGGGCAGGACGGCTCCCTTGGGCGGCCCGGTGGTGCCCGAGGTGTAGACGATCAGCGCGGGCGCCTCCGGCGACGGCTCGGGAAAGGCTCCGGCGGGACTCCCGGCCTCCGGCGCCTCCCCGTCCACGCCCGTGCCCGCGTCCACATCCACGTCGAGGCGCGGCAGCGCGGCCAGCGCGGGCGGCAGGGTGACACCGGGCTCCGCGAGAACGAGGGTCGGGGCGCTGTCCCGGGCGATGTGGGCCAGTTCCCGTTCACCGCTCCTGGGGTTGACGGGGACGACCGGGACCCCGGCGAGCAGCGCCGCCACCACCCCCACCGCCGTGCCGAGGGTGGGGGTGGCCCAGATCGCGACCCGCTGTTCGCCCGCGAGCCGGCGGGCCAGGGAGCCTGCCGCGTCGGCCAGTTCGGCATGGGTGAGGGCGCGGTCGCCGAACCGGAGCGCGGGGCGCTGCGAGCGGGCGGCCAGGGCCGGGAAGAGAGGGGACACGCGGCGTTCTCCTTGCTGTGGACGGGTCTGACCGGTCATCCGAAGCCTGGCACCACCAGCAGCAGCCAGACGGCGGCGGGTACCGCCGCCACCACGATCCCCCCGTACACCATGAGCTGTCGGAAGAAACGCTCACGGTCGACGTCGGGCGCGGCGGCCAGTACGAGGGCGCCGTTGGTGGAGAAGGGGCTGACGTCGACGACGGTCGCCGAGATGGCGAGCGCCGTGATCATGCCGATCGCGCCGATCTCGCCCTGCGCGAGGAAGGGGACGGCGAGCGGGATGAGCGCGCCCATGATGCCGACGGACGAGGCGAACGCGGAGACGATCGCGCCGATGTAGCAGAGCAGTACGGCGGCGAGGAGCGGGATGCCGATGTCGCCGACGGCGTTGCCCGCGTAGTCGATGGTGCCCATCTCCTCCATGACGCCGACATAGGTGAGGACGCCGCAGATCAGCAGTACGGTCGGCCAGGCGATCTCCCCGACGGCCTTGCGGCTGGTGTCGGGCCAGCAGGCGCTGAGGAGGACGGCGAGGGTGATGGCGGAGAGTCCGGCGTCGAGGTCGAGGGCGAGGACGGCGACGACGAGCGCGGCCAGGGCGGCGAGGGTGGCGGTACGGGCCGGGGTGAGCCGTGAACTCCCCTCCCCCGCAGGCTCCTTGCCGCTCCCATCGGCCGCGCCGTCCGGGGCGGGCCCGGACCGGGTGCCGCGCAGCGCGAGCCCGCCGCAGCAGACGAAGACGATCCCGGCGATGACGAGATTGACCGCGAGCGAGGCGAGGAAGAGGGTGAGCGGGCTGCCCGGGAGCTTCTCCCGTTCGACGATGCCGTTGACGATCGTTCCGTAGATGCTGATGGGGGAGAATCCGCCGCCCTGGGCCCCGTGCACGACCATGGCGCCCATCAGCAGCGGGCTGATGCCGTAGCGCGCGGCGAAGCTCAGCGCGATCGGCGCGACGATCGCGACGGCCGCCGGGGAGACGGCTCCGATCGCGGTCAGCAGCGCGGTGATCGCGAACATCACCCACGGGATCAGTGCGATCCGGCCGCGGACCAGCCGGATCGCGGCATGGACCAGCCAGTCCGTGGTGCCGTTGGCGCGGGCGATCGCGAAGAGGTACGTGACGCCGACGAGCACGACGAAGAGATCGCCGGGGAAGCCCGCGAAGATGCCTTTCGCGTCGAGGCCTGCGACGAGTTCCCCGACGCCGAACGCGGCGGCGAAGGCGAGCGCGCCCATGTTGATGGACCGGGTGGTGGCGATCACGAAGACCACCACCAGCACAAGTATCGAGATCAGTTCGGCGGACATGGCGCGGGCTCCCGTCCCTGGGTCCCTCGGTGTGGAGAGGAAGTGGGCGACGACCGGCTGGCCACACGGGGCCAAGGGGGTCGGGCGGCTGACTGGACCACTGGCCAAGTGGCTGGACCACATTGGCCGCGGACCGGGACGGGCGTCAAGGGATCCGACAAGAATTGGCTCAGCCACTGGTCCGCCCGGTGTTAGGCTGACGCGTCCGGGACCGGGAGGAAACGGGCGAGGCGGTGACCAGGGAGGGGTGTCCGGATGTCCGACGCGCGAGGCTCTGTGCCGGGTCCCCCGGCGGAGGAGGATGTGCCCCGGGCCCTACGGCCGATGGCCCGGCCACGCCTGTACGAACAGGTCCTCGACCGGCTGCGGAGCTATGTCGCCGAGGGGCGGCTCGGCTCGGGCGACCGGCTGCCGCCCGAGCGGGAGCTGGCGCAGCGGCTCGGGGTCAGCCGTGCCTCCGTCAAGCAGGCGATCGTCGTCCTGGAGGTCCAGGGTCTGGTCGAGGTGCGGCACGGCGGCGGCACCTATCTGCGCAAGGACAGCCTCGACCCGGAGCCGGTGGAGCGGCTGGTGGAGCGCAGGCGCCGGCTGCCCGATGTGCTGGAGGCCCGTGAGGCGCTGGAGACCAAGCTCGCCGAACTCGCCGCCGAGCGCCGTACGGCGCCGGACCTGGCCGCGCTGCACGACGCGCTCCGGCACATGGCGGAGGAGATCGGCGCGGGCGGGCACGGTGTCGAGGGCGACCGGCTCTTCCACGCCGCGGTGACGGCCGCCGCGCACAGCTCCCTGCTCGCGGAGTTCATGCGCGCCATCTCCGAGCAGATCACCGAGAGCCGCCACGAGTCCCTGCGGCAGCCCGGCCGCCCCGCGCGGTCGCTGGCGCAGCACCGCGCCATCCTGGAGGCGATCGAGGAGCGGCGGGGCAAGGCGGCGGCCGCCGCGATGCGCCGCCATGTGCGGACGGTGGCGAAGGTACGCCTGCTGGACTGGAACCCGGAGGACAGTGCCTGAGGCCGCCGCCGGCTCGGGAAGATGACCCGACGGGCCCTCAGTCGAAGGTGTCGGGGTCCGGGCCCGTACGCATGCCGCGGTCGAGCGCGCTCAGCGCGTGCAGGTCGTCGGGGGACAGTTCGAAGCCGAAGAGGTCGAAGTTCTCCCGGATCCGCGCCGGGGTGGCGGACTTGGGGATCACGATGTTCCCGATCTGGAGGTGCCAGCGCAGCACCACCTGGGCGGGCGTCCTGCCGTGCCGTCCGGCGATCTCCCTGATCGTCTCCTCGTGGAGGAGCGCGCCCTGGGCCAGCGGGCTCCACGCCTCGGTCGCGATGTCGTGCTGGGCGTGGAAGTCACGCGGTCCGGCCTGCTGGAGGCCGGGGTGCAGCTCGATCTGGTTCACGGCGGGGACGATCCCGGTCTCGTCCAGCAGCCGCTGGAGGTGGGCGGGCTGGAAGTTGGACACCCCGATGGCGCGGGTGCGGCCGTCCGCCAGCAGCTTCTCCAGCGCGCGCCAGGTGTCGACGTACCGGTCGCGCCCGGGGGTGGGCCAGTGGATGAGATACAGGTCCACCTGGTCGAGGCCGAGCCGGTCCAGGCTCGCGTCGAAGGCGGTGAGGGCCGCGTCGTACCCCTGGTCGTCGTTCCAGAGCTTGGTGGTGACGAACAGTTCGTCGCGTGGGATCCCGGAGTCGGCGAGGGCGCGGCCGACGCCCGCCTCGTTACCGTACACGGCGGCCGTGTCGATGCTGCGGTAGCCCGTCTCCAGGGCGGCGAGGACCGCGTCGGCGGTCTCCGCGTCGTCGATCTGGAAGACGCCGAAGCCGAGCCGCGGGATCGTGACGCCGTTGTTGAGGACGGCGTGGGGGACGGAGGTCATGGCGTTTCCTCGTCTTCCGTTTCCGGTGTGTCACCCCGGCCACCAACGTATCGGCACCGGCCGCGGCGCGCGCTGCGGGCCTACGGCGTACGGGCGTACGTGAGCCGGGCGGGAGACCTCGGTCAGGTCTCCCGCCCGGCTCGGTCCTCGGCGGCGGGCCCGCGCCCGGTCGCCGCGGGGCACGGTCAGCCGCGCCGCGCTTCGCCGTCCTTGCCGTAGCGGCGCTCGAAGCGCTCCACCCGGCCCGCGGTGTCCACCACGCGCCCCTTCCCGGTGTAGAAGGGATGGCTCGCGGAGGAGATCTCGACGTCGACGACGGGGTACGTGTTCCCGTCCTCCCACTCGACGCGCTGGTCCGAGTCGGCGGTGGAGCGCGTCAGGAAGGCCACTCCACCGGCGCGGTCCCGGAAGACGACCGGACGGGAGACGGGGTGGATACGAGGCTTCATGCGGGATTCCTTCCTCGGTGGCCGAACGTCACGGTTCGTTCCCGACGGTCACGGATGGTCCCGGACCGTCACGGCCGGAGACGGAACTGGAACTGGATGTCATGTCCATCAACCGGCACATCGGTGTAACACGGGAGCCGTCCGCCCCATTCCCGGCGGGTCACCGGGGCGGGAACACGAGACACTGGGTCCGACGGAATGCGATCACGGCCCGCCGGGTTCTCCCCTCGGAGCCGCGTGGCCACCGGGGCGCGGGCGTACAGGAAAGTGGGCGTCAGTCATGGGCGAGTTGATCCTGGTACGGCACGGGGAGACCGCCTGGTCCCTGTCCGGACAGCACACCAGCTACACCGATCTGCCGATGACCGGGCGCGGCGAGGACGAGGCGCGTTCGCTGGCGCCGCTGCTGCGCGAGCGCCGGATCGGCCGGACGCTGGTCAGCCCGATGGCCCGCGCGCGGCGCACGGCGGAGCTGGCCGGTCTCGCCCCGTACGCGGTGGAACCGGATCTGCGGGAGTGGAACTACGGCGGGTACGAGGGCATCGCGACCGTCGAGATCCGCCGTACCCGTCCCGACTGGGACCTGTGGACCGACGGCGTCGTCCCCGGGCCCGCGGGCCAGCCCGGCGAGGGCCCCGGCGAGGTGGGGCACCGCGCCGACCGGGTCCTCACCGAGGCGCTGGCGGCGCTGGACTCCCTGGACGGCGCGGATGTCGCGCTGGTGGCGCACGCCCATTTCCTGCGGGTGCTGACGGCGCGCTACCTCGGTCTCGCTCCCGCGGCCGGCTCGCTCTTCCACCTCGCGACCGGCGCCGTCTCCCGGCTCGGCACCGAGCACGACCGTCCGGTGGTCACCGCCTGGAATCTCGCCCTGCCGGCGAGCGCGCGCACCATGGCGCCGCGCGAGCGGGAGACCGCCGCCTGACCACGCCCCTCGGGGCCCCGTACCACACGACAGGGCGCCGGCCCGGTGGAGGTGAATCCACCGGGCC
>NZ_JBHURV010000077.1:0-8705 GCF_042673865.1 Streptomyces sp. NPDC056987 | reverse complement strand
CCGCCGCGGCTTACGGCACATCCAGTACCGCAGCGACCTCATAGACGGCTGCCTCGCCGAGACCGGCCTGACCATCAGACCCACCTGAGCAACCCGGCGACATCACGAGTTCAACCTCAGTAATCGGGTCTTCACCTCTCTCAGGCGGGGAAGAGTGACATGGTCATCATTCGATGGGTCACACAACCTTCAAGGCATCAGCAAGCATGAGCGAGTCGGAGAACTCCCATGCCACATCTGAGCAGCACCTAGGGGACCGACTCACAGCCACTGGGGAGCTCTACAGATCTAATCAGCACTTGGGAGACCGCCTCTCGGCCCTCGTAGATGGCGAGCTCGGTCACGAGGTGCGCGAGAGAGTACTTGCGCACCTCGCCACGTGCGCGAGGTGTAAGGCCGAGGCCGACGCGCAGCGACGACTGAGGAACGTGTTCGCGGAGGCCGCGCCACCACCCCCCTCCGAGGGCTTCCTGGCCCGCCTCCAAGGTCTCCCTGGGGGAGGTGACCCGGACGGCGGCGGCTCGCCGCTGGGCGGGGGAGGATTCGGCGGACTCTCCGGACGGCTAGGTGCCACCGGCATTTTCGGGGTGAAGCGGGGCGAGAGATTCGAGTTCGGCTACGTCCCGCCCTCGCCGCATGCCTCCGGTGACCACGGCAGCCGAGTTCATCTCAAGGAGCGCAAATCCCGACTGGGAAAAATACGCGCGTTCTGGCTGAGGAAAATGTGGGCGTTCCAGTTGGGAAGCAAGCGCAGGTTCCGGCTGGCAGACAGTGGGGTCGATCGCTGTGACCTGTCGCCGGCAGAGCTTGACCACCAGGCCCTCTCAGCCGTCAGTGAAAGCACAGGCACGGTTTTCATCACGCTTGACCAGCTGTTCCGAGCTCTCGGTCCGCCGCCGGACGACCTTCATGGACTGGATCACACACCACGCAGCGATGGAGGCAGGCAGCTATGACGAACCAGAGCGAGCCTGCCGCTTCGCGCGGCGGGCTGGATATAGCGCGTGAATGGGCTAATTTGCCACCGGACCACCTTGAAATAGCACTCAAGGCGCTCGGCCCTCAGCTGGAGCGTGATCACGAGTACCGGATGAAGGTGATACAGCTCGAGTATGAGCTCGCTGGAGCGAAACAGACACACACGCTGTACCTGGTCGGACTCGTCGCGGGCTTCGTCATCAGTGTGGGCATGCTCATTGGCGCGGTGATCGTTGGCAGTAACGATCAGCCGTGGCTCGCCGCGATGCTGTCCGGGCCAAGCGTCCTTGCACTTACCACTGTCTTCGTACTCCGTCGCAGCGATACAGCACAATCGCGTGCAGTGGCGCACAGCCAACAACTTGCCCTCGACGCGGCAGCCCAGGCATCACCCCCTTCACCTGTCGTGGACCCCACCGCTGGCGCGGTCTAACAACATCAGCAGCCCCTACGTACAAAATCAGACGCCCTGAGCGTTTAGAAGTGCACCCCGCTCACGGCTGAAGCCTCGCTCGCCGTTAAAACGTCCCAAGACGTCCCGGGCCCCGTCCCTGGACGCGGTTCTGACGTCCTTCGCCCTGCGTCACGCTCTGTTCTTGTCGGCTCAACTGATCCACAGGTCTTGACTATTACTCCCTCCAGGGGGCTTGCAGATCACTAACACGTTGTCTTGATCATGCTGCTGGGGTCGCCACTCAGAGCTCGAACCCGAGCCTGGAGGGCTGTGCGGGCGTAGGGCGGGGTGGCCGTCGGCGGGATGAAGATGCTGTGCGCCTTGAGCAGTGTTCTGATCTTCAGCAGGGTGCGGTGCCTGGCGGTCCGACTGCTGTCGAACAGCACGGCGAGGGGTTCCGCGGCCAGGGCGACCAGCAGGTGAAGGACGGCCGCCAGGGCCTGGTCGGGGAAGGCGAGTCGGGGCGGGCGTCCGCGCTTGACGTCGCCATCGCCGGCCAAAGTGTCGGTGAGATCGCTCAGTTGCTGCCGGGTCATGCCGGTCAGGGCGGGATCGTACAGCAGAGCATGGTCCCACTCCGGGGCTGGCTTCTGCGGAGCTCGGGGTGCTGGGATGGCAGGGCGCGGCTGGGGGTGCACGGCATAGTTCCAGTCGCCGTGGAAGGGATGTCGGGTCAGTGGCAGGGCCGCCATCTCCGCGTCGCCGATCTGGACTCCGGTTGGGTAGGTGTTGGTGTCCAGCTCGGCCATGACGCGCAGTTCGGTGCGGGTGGTGGTCGCGGCGATGGACGGGACGATGACTTCGTGTCTGGTCAGCGGGCGGCCGCGCCAGTTCAGGGTGATGTGCGAGAAGAGCCGGTGCTCGATCTTGTTCCACTTCGATGTGCCCGGCGGCAGGTGGCAAGCGTTGATCGTCAGTCCTGTTTCGGCGGCGAGCCGGGCGAGTTCGAGTTTCCGGGCCCGGGTGCGGTAGCCCTTCGAGCCGCCTGCGTCGGCGGTGATGAGCAGTCGTGTTGCCTGCGGGTAGGCGGCCCGGCCCTGGCCGGACCACCAGCGGCGGATCGATTCCACTGCGAGGCGGGGGTGTCGCGATCGGTGCCCACGTTGACCCAGCCAGTGTTCGCCGCGAGATCGTAGATCCAGTACGGGACGGCCTTGCCCAGCTGGGGGGCGGCGAAGTCATGGACGTTCACCCGCACCGGATCAGCCGAGGGCCGCCATGGGCGTCCGTTGTTCTTGAACTCGCCGACGAGCTCCTTCTTCTTGGTGTCCACGCTGATCACCGGCCGGCCGGCGTCCCGGTGATCGCGGGCCCGCTCGTTGAGATAACGGAACTGGGCGTCCAGGTCCGGCTGTTGGCTTCCCACGATGGTCCTGGCGTTGGCCTGCAGGCTGAAGCCTTCCTCCCGCAGCAGGTCGGCGACGGTGTCCGCACTGATTTTGTGCCGGTCCGGGCCACCTCCCGCGCCGGCGCGCGGGTCGACTTCACCGTCCACCGCAGCGGCGACATCGGATCACCGCGCTCGTCCGGCTCGACCAGCGCCAGCAGTGCCGGCCGCAGCCCCGGATCGAGATCTGCAACCCTCTTGCGACCTCCGCCCGACCGCCGCACCCGCCCCAGAGGCTCCTCGCCGGCCTCCAGCTCGGACACGCCCTTGCGGACCGTGGTCTCACTCACCGAAGCCGCCCGCGCGACGGCCCGAACACCACCGTGCCCCAGGACACGGGCCTCTGCGGCCATCAGCAGCCGTCGCTGCCCCTCATCCAGATGCGGGAACAACACCGCAAACTTCATGGCAAGTTGGATACGAATCTCGTCCGGGATGCGCATACCACATCAACGAGCCATGGACGGAAATCAACATCTTGATGATCTGCAAGCCCTCAGCGGAGAACCCCATCGACAGGATCGGCTGGCGTGCTCCACGCCTTACCCGACAGGTGGACCCGAGGGTAGTCGTCAGTCCGGATCAGGCCCGTGAACTTCTGACGGCGATCACTTACGTTGGAACCTGGGAGCACCAGCGGGGGCGCCTGCTGATGCCGTTCGTCGCCGCGCTGTAAGCACGAGATACGGGGGTTGAAGCACCGGGCCCGGGACGAAGTACGGCCGGTGCCGATCTCTCCGGAACTTGTACGGATTCTGCGTGCGCATGTGGACGAGTTCGACGTTGCCGCAGACGGACGGCTCTTCCGCAGCCCGAACGGCGGGCGGTTGGACTCCACCCGCTACCTCGGCGTCTGGCGCCAGGCAAGGCAGCTTGCCTTCCCGCCCCACTTGGCGGCATCACCGCTTGCACAGCGACCGTACGACCTGCGTCACGCCGCGGTGTCGCTGTGGCTGAACTCCGGAGTGCCCGCGGCCGAGGTGGCGGAGATGGCCGGGCACAGCGTGGCCGTCCTGATGGACACCTACTACAAGTGCATCCATGGGCAGCGGGAGGCGATGGTCGGCGGCACACTATTGGCACAATCTCTGTGGGGCGGAGCGGAGGACAGGAGGACGTGGTGGGACGATCTCGGCGCACCGCGTGGGTATCGGCCGCGTCGCAGGTCAGTCGGTCAGCTTGCGGAACAGTCCCTCCTGCACGACGGACACCAGCAGCCTGCCCTCCCGGTCGTAGATCCGGCCCCGCGCCAGGCCCCGGCCGCCCGTCGCGATCGGGGACTCCTGGTCGTACAGGAACCACTCGTCCGCGCGGAACGGCCGGTGGAACCACATCGCGTGGTCCAGCGACGCCATGTCGAAGCCCCGGGGGCCCCACAGCGGCTCGACCGGGATGCGGACCGCGTCCAGGAGGGTCATGTCGCTCGCGTACGTCAGCGCGCACGTGTGCACCAGCGGGTCGTCGCCGAGCGGTCCGACCGCGCGCATCCACACCGCGCTGCGCGCGTCCGCGCCGCTGATCTCCTCCTTGGTCCAGCGCAGCCGGTCCACGTACCGGATGTCGAACGGCTGGCGCCTGGCCATCCGCTCCAGCGGTTCGGGCAGTTCGCCCAGATGCTCGCGGACCTCCTCGGCGACCGTGGGCAGCGATTCGGGGTCGGGGAAGTCGAGCCGGGGCGGCAGCTGGTGCTCGAAGCCGCCCTGCTCCGGGTGGTGGAAGGAGGCCGTCAGGTTGAAGATCGTCCGGCCCTGCTGGACGGCGGTGACCCGGCGGGCGGTGAACGACCGCCCGTCCTTGATCCGCTCGACCTGGTAGACGATCGGGACACCGGGGCGCCCCGGCCGCAGGAAGTAGGCGTGCAGCGAGTTGACCGGCTGGTCGCCGTCGGTGGTGCGGCCGGCCGCGACCAGCGCCTGGCCCGCCACCTGCCCTCCGAAGACCCGCTGCAGGGACTCCTCGGGGCTGCGCCCGCGGAAGATGTCGACCTCGATCCGCTCCAGGTCGAGCAGGCCGACCAGCCGCTCGGCGGGGTTCGTCATGGTGCCGTGTGCTCCCGTTCTCGGTTCACGCTCGTTCTTCGGGGGCTGTACCACGCCGTACAGCCATAGGCGCGTGCGTCGGACGCACGCCAGAAATACGTCAGAGGTACGTCAGAGCTGGCCCACGGACGTGACGCGCACGACCGCGAGCCCCTCCTCGTCGGAGGCCGCGAGGTCGACCTCGGCGCCGATGCCCCAGTCGTGGTCGCCCTTCGGGTCGGCGAAGGTCTGCCGCACCCGCCACAGCCCGTGCTCCGGGTCCTCCTCGATGGCCAGCAGCTTGGGCCCGCGGGCGTCCGGCCCGGTGCCCAGGTCCTCGTACTCGTCCCAGTACGCGTCCATCGCCTCGCCCCAGCGGTCCGCGTCCCAGCCCGACTCGCCGTCCAGCTCGCCCAGTTCGTACACCTTGTCCAGCGCGGCCAGCTCGACCCTGCGGAACATCGCGTTGCGCACCAGGACCCGGAAGGCGCGCGCGTTGGCCGTCACCGGCCTGACCTGGTCGGCCTTCTCCTGCGCCTGCTCGGCCGTCTCCACCTCGGGGTTGGCCAGCTGCTCCCACTCGTCCAGCAGACTGGAGTCGACCTGCCGGACCATCTCGCCCAGCCAGGCGGTGAGATCCTCCAGATCCTCCGACTTGAGATCGTCCGGGATCGTGTGCTCCAGCGCCTTGTACGCGCCCGCCAGATAGCGCAGCACAATGCCCTCGGTGCGCGCCAGCTCGTAGTGGGACGTGAACTCCGTGAAGGACAGCGCCCGTTCGTACATGTCCCGGATCACGGACTTCGGCGAGACCGGATGGTCACCGACCCACGGATGGCTGGTGCGGTACGTGTTGTACGCGTGGACGAGCAGCTCCTCCAGCGGCTTGGGGTACGTGACCTCCTGCAGCCGCTCCATCCGCTCCTCGTACTCGACACCGTCCGCCTTCATCGCGCCGATCGCCTCGCCGCGCGCCTTGTTCTGCTGGGCCGCGAGGATCTGCCGCGGATCGTCCAGCGTCGACTCGACGACGGAGACCATGTCCAGTGCGTACGACGGCGATTCGGGGTCCAGCAGTTCGAACGAGGCCAGCGCGAACGTGGACAGCGGCTGGTTGAGCGCGAAGTCCTGCTGGAGATCGACGGTCAGCCGGACGATACGGCCCTCCGCGTCCGGGGTCTCCAGCCGCTCCACCACCCCGCCGTCCAGCAGCGAACGGTAGATCGCGATGGCCCGCCGGATGTGCCGGAGCTGCTGCCTGCGCGGCTCGTGGTTGTCCTCCAGCAGCCGGCGCATCGCCTCGAACGCGTTGCCCGGGCGGGCGATGACCGACAGCAGCATCGTGTGGGTGACCCGGAACCGGGAGGTCAGCGGCTCGGGATCGGAGCCGATCAGCTTGTCGAAGGTGGTCTCCGACCAGGCGACGAACCCCTCCGGCGCCTTCTTGCGCACCACCTTGCGGCGCTTCTTCGGGTCGTCGCCCGCCTTGTTCAGCGCCTTCTCGTTCTCCACGACGTGCTCGGGCGCCTGTGCGACGACGAAGCCCGCCGTGTCGAACCCGGCCCGCCCCGCGCGCCCCGCGATCTGGTGGAACTCCCGGGCGCGCAGGGTGCGCACGCGCGTGCCGTCGTATTTGGTGAGCGCGGTGAACAGCACCGTACGGATGGGGACGTTGACGCCGACACCGAGCGTGTCCGTACCGCAGATCACCTTGAGCAGCCCCGCCTGGGCCAGCTTCTCCACCAGACGGCGGTACTTGGGCAGCATGCCCGCGTGATGCACGCCGATGCCGTGCCGTACGTACCGGGAGAGGTTGCGGCCGAACTTGGTGGTGAAGCGGAAGTTGCCGATCAGCTCGGCGATCCTGTCCTTCTCCTCGCGCGTGCACATGTTGATGCTCATCAGCGACTGCGCCCGCTCGACGGCCGCCGCCTGCGTGAAGTGCACGATGTAGACCGGCGCCTGCCGGGTCTCCAGCAGCTCGGTCAGCGTCTCGGTGATCGGGGTGAGGCGGTACTCGTAACTGAGCGGCACCGGCCGGGTCGCGGACCGTACGACGGAGGTCGGCCGGCCCGTGCGGCGGGTCAGGTCCTCCTCGAAGCGCGAGACGTCCCCGAGCGTCGCGGACATCAGGACGAACTGGGCCTGCGGCAGCTCCAGGATGGGGATCTGCCAGGCCCAGCCGCGGTCCGGTTCGGCGTAGAAGTGGAACTCGTCCATCACGACCTGGCCGATGTCCGCGTACTTCCCGTCGCGCAGCGCGATCGACGCCAGCACCTCGGCCGTACAGCAGATCACCGGGGCGTCGGCGTTGACGGAGGCGTCGCCGGTCAGCATGCCGACGTTCTCCGTACCGAAGAGCTTGCACAGGTCGAAGAACTTCTCCGAGACCAGTGCCTTGATCGGCGCGGTGTAGAAGGTGACCTTGTCCTGCGCCAGCGCCGTGAAGTGCGCACCCGCCGCGACCAGGCTCTTTCCGGAGCCGGTGGGGGTGGAGAGGATCACGTTGGCGCCCGAGACCACCTCGATCAGCGCCTCCTCCTGAGCCGGATAGAGCGTGATTCCCTGGCCCTCGGCCCAGGAGGAGAAAGCCTCGAAGAGGGCATCGGGGTCGGCGTCCGGCGGCAGGCGATCGATAAGGGTCACGCCCCCATCTTGCCTTCCTTCCGGCCGGATGAGGGAACCGGACGGCGGGCAGAAGATCAAGAGCGATACGCTGCCGTGTCAACTGGGCATCAGGACAACTGGCTTCGGGCCCCGGCTCGAAGCCCCTGAGTCCCATGACACACGGCTCACACACACGGCTTGACGCGCACGACTTCCGTGCACGCCTTGACGCGCACGGCTTCACCGGACAGGGCTTCCGCACAGGGAGCTGGACGACAACTGAAATGGGACGGGTACGACCATGATGGGACCGGCACACTCGCTGTCAGGGGCGGCGGCCTGGCTGGGGGTGGGCGCCGCGGCGGCCGCCACCGGCCATACGATGCCCTGGCCCGTCCTGGTCGTCGGGGCTCTGATCTGCGCGGGAGCCGCGCTCGCCCCGGACCTCGACCACAAGGCGGCGACGATATCCCGGGCGTTCGGCCCGGTCTCGAAGACGCTATGCGAGATCGTCGACAAACTGTCGTACGCGGTCTACAAGGCGACCAGGAAGCCCGGCGACCCCCGCCGGACCGGCGGCCACCGCACGCTCACCCACACCTGGCTCTGGGCCGTCCTGATCGGCGCGGGCGCCTCGGCCGTCGCGTACACGGGCGGCCGGTGGGGGGTCCTCGCCATCCTCTTCGTCCATCTCGTCCTCGCGGTGGAGGGCCTGCTCTGGCGGGCCGCCCGGGTCTCCAGCGACGTCCTGGTCTGGCTGCTCGGCGCGACCAGCGCGTGGATGCTGGCGGGGATCCTGGACCAGCCGGGCAACGGCGCGAACTGGCTGTTCACTGAACCCGGCCAGGAGTACCTCTGGCTGGGCCTGCCGATCCTCCTTGGCGCGCTGGTGCACGACATCGGCGACTCGCTGACCGTCTCGGGCTGCCCGATCCTCTGGCCCATACCGCTCGGCCGCAAGCGCTGGTACCCGCTCGGCCCGCCGAAGGCGATGCGCTTCCGGGCCGGCGCCTGGGTGGAGATGAAGGTGCTGATGCCGGTCTTCATGCTGCTGGGCGGGGTCGGCGCCGTATTCGCCCTCAATCTGGTCTGAGCGCCCGGGGCCCGGGGGGGGGGGGGGGGGGGCCCGGGGGGGGGGGGGGGGGGGGGGGGGGGGGGGGGCCCCCCCCCGGGGGGGGGGGGGGGGGGGGGGGCGGGGCCCGGGAGTACGGCCGGAGCGGGCCGGTACAGTGGGCGGGTCGTCATCATGCCCGTATGGAGG
>NZ_JBHURV010000076.1:0-9869 GCF_042673865.1 Streptomyces sp. NPDC056987 | reverse complement strand
GCGAGAGTGGGTGAAGGCAAGGGGGAGTGCTCCAAGAGGTGCGAGGTTCGGCCCAGGGGCGCGAGGACCCGTCACGACATGTCGCATGCCTGGTCAGGGCAGATGCGGGTGCGGCGGTGACGTCGAGACGACTCGTCACCGGATCTCGACCTGTCACCGCCTTGACCTGCGCGGAGACGAGTCGTGACGGGTCGTGCAGGGTCAGGCCCCGGTCGCGGCCTCGGGGCAGTAGCGGGCCCAGGCGTCGGCGAAGTGCCGACGGGTGTAGCCCCGAGCCTGGACGTTGCCGTGGAAGCGCTTGGGGGCCGAGCTGATGCCGTACTCGTTGAGCAGGATCTGCAGGCCCCGTGGAGTTAGGCCGTTAGCGGTGTACTCCGGCCAGGGAGTCTCGGCGTCCTTGTTGAGGATGTCCAGGAGCCGACTGGTGCGCAGCGCTGGTGGGTTGCCCTCGGAGGCGAAGGCGCGGCGGACGTCGGCCAGGAGGCGGATGCCCAGGCTGCTCCGGTCCTGGTCCTGTTCGGCCTCGTGCTTTGCCATGACCCGGCAAGCATTGCGGGCGAGGGAAGGCCACGTCCCGCCGGCGAGGTCGGCGACTGCGACCAGTGGCTGCCAGGTGTCGGCCGCCCGGTCTTCGACCGGCATGGAGGGTGTCAGTTCCATCGCGCTGGCGTGGAGCGGGCCCAGCCATGCGGCGAGTCGCTCGCGCAGGGCGTGGAGGGGCGGGGTGTCCCGGAAGGTACGGAATTCGGCGACCTTCTCGCCCGGCATGCGTCGCCGCATGCGGATCACGACCGAGCGGTCCATGATCGTGTCAGGCAGGTCTCCGATTCCGGCGAGGGCTGCCATGGCGAAGGTGGGGAACTTCGACACCTCGTGGTTGGGTCCTGAGACCCGCAGGGTCGGGCGGTTGCGCTGGTGACCGGCGTTGAGCAGGCCGCGCATCTCCTCGTTCTTCTCCGCGACCTTCGCAGACCCGAAGAGGGTGTCGGCCTCGTCGACCAGCAGGGTGGGCGGGGTGTCGGTGATCGACCGGAACACCGCGGCGGCCGAGGCGTTGACCGTGATGAGCGGATCGTGGACGCTCTCGGTGATCACGTCCAGGAGCCGTGACTTACCGCACCGCTTCGCAGGCCCCACCACCGCCAAACGCGGCGCGTGCTGCCATGCCGTCTGCAGGTGTGTCGCCGCAACCCACAACGTCACCGCCACTGATGCCTCCTTGCTCGGCATCACCACGTACCGCAGGATCTGCTCCCGCAGCGACGTGAGGACTTCTTCGCCTTCGGAGGCGGAGGCGAGGTGGTGCTGTTCGGAGGAGGGCCCGTCCTCATTGGGACGGGGGCGGCCGGGTACGGCCACGGGCGGCCAGGCGGCTGCGCCGACGGGAAGAGATGGCGTGCTAAGGGCGGGATCGTCCATACTGGACATGTAGCTCCTCTGCTTGCAGGCCAATGGGACGGCAATCCCGGCTTGCAGGTCAGTCGTTCAGGGATGGGCGGCATGAGGTTTGCGCGCTGAGCCCCTCGGTGTTGGGTCACCGGGGGGCTTTTTGTGCTTCTGGGCAGGTCGAAGCGCGCGCCGGCGGACCGGTGCGGTCTGCTGGGGAGTTTCAACTGTACCACCATCTATGCCGATCGCATAGCGCTTTGCGATCGGCAGAAGTGATGCTAGCGTTATGACATGCGCCGAAGTGGCGGTGAACGCGGAGAGCGAGAGGAGGCGGCGATGTCGGATGACGAAGAGGGCTCCGAGGGAGTGCTCCTCAGCGGCGAAGAGAACGCCACCGTGCGGATCAAGCTGGAACGGGAGAAGCGCGGCTGGAGCACCACGACGCTGTCCGACCACATGAACGAGGCCGGGTTCGACATGAACCCGTCCGCGGTGTGGCGTATCGAGAACCGCAAGCGACGCATCAACCTCGACGAGGCCATCGGCTTCGCCGAGATCTTCGGCGTCCCGCTCAGCAACTTCGTCGGGCCGCCCAGCCTGGCGACCATGGGCCGCGCCATGGAGCTGATCGACAACGTCGTCGCCACCTACCGGGCCTCCAACCGCGCCAACCACGAGGCACGGAGAGCCCGCTACCAGCTCGATGCCTACCTCGCCGACCACCCGGACATCCGTGAGGAAGCCGACGTGATGGTCTCCAACGCCATCGCGACCGAGCTGATCAAGGTCAACGAGGAGTACGGTCCCGCTTCCGACGCGTAGCGAACCGATCCAGCCGCCGCAGTGGGAACGCAAACCCCCGCTGCGGACGCATCACCCGTCCCATCCCTGAACGACACCAGGCCAGCCCAGGGTTGCCGCCCTGCCCGCCGGCCAGAACCGGAGCACCAACCTTGCGCCCTTCGGCGATACCGCACGTCCCTGCTCAGCGCACCCTCCAGCCGGAGGAGGTGACCACCACCGACCCCCTCCTCACCGTGGAGCAGGCTGCCGAACGTCTCGGCACCGGCGTGCGCTTCATCCGGCGACTCGTCCAGGAGCGCCGTATCCGCTACGTCAAGCTCGGCAAGCCCGTGCGGATACCCGAGAGCGCCATCGCCACATACATCGACGAGCGCACCGTCCCGGCTCTTCGCGATGAGCGTTCCCGCTACGGGAAGGCCGCCTGATGGCCACCCGCAAGCCGCAGAGGCGGCGTGAATTCGGCACGGTCCGCCAACTGCCCTCGGGGCGCTGGCAGGCACGCTACTGGGCCCCGGACGGCAGCCGCCGTACCGCCCCGGAGACCTTCTCGACGCGCACCGACGCCCAGACCTGGCTCACGCTCACCCAGGCCGACATCGAGCGCAAGCACTGGGTCGCCCCGGACGTCGGCGCGGTCAACTTCGCTGCCTACGCAAGCCAGTGGGTCGAGGAGCGCGCCCTCTCGGTCACCGCGGAGGAGCTGTACCGCAGGCTCCTGCGGTTGCACCTGCTGCCCACGTTCGCCTCGGTGAACCTGGACGACATCACACCGCCCGGTGTGCGTACCTGGCGGGCCGAGCGGCTGGAGGCAACCGGTGCGACGACCGTCGCCAAGTCGTACCGCCTCCTCAAGGCCATCATGGAGACGGCCGCCGACGACGAGCTGATCCGCCGCAACCCCTGCCGGATCAGGGGCGCCGGCAGTGAGAGGGCCAAGGAACGCCCCACCGCCACCGTCGAACAGGTCGACGCGCTCGCGGATGCCATGGGCCCCAGGTGGCGGCTGATGGTGTACTTCGGCGCCTACGGGCCGATGCGTCCGGAGGAGCAGGCGGCGCTGCGGCGGCCCGACGTCACGCTCGAACCGCTCGCGGCCAGGATCAGCGACGCCGCGCCGGAGCTGACTACGGGCCGTCGGGTCGAGGGCGATACGAAGTCGACCGCCGGACGCCGAACCGTCTTCCTCCCGGCCTTCTTGTACATCGAGGTGAAACGCCACCTGGACTGGTACGCGGAGAAGGAGCCCAACGGCCTCCTGTTCGTCGGCGAGCGGGGCGCGCCATTCCGGCGGTCCACCTTCGGCCGCAAGTGGCGCAGGGCGCGCGCCAAGGTGGGCCTGCCGGAGGACTTCCGCTTCTACGACCTCCGCCATACCGGCCACACCTTGTCCACCCAGTCGGGCGCCACGCTCAAGGACACGATGGTCCGCGCCGGCCAGTCCTCGGAGAAGGCGGCGCTGATCTACCAGCACTCCGATGGTGAGCGGCAACGGGAGGTGGCGGACGGCATCGACGCGCGGGTGCGTCAGCAGCGTGCTCAGGCCGGTCCGAGGCCAACCAGTTCCAAGGCGTGAGGCCGAGGGGCGGGCGGGCTACCGCTCGCCCCGGCGCCGCGTCCCACTCTTCGCCATCAGAGGTGCCGACGCATCGCGGTGATGCAAGCGGTCTTGGCGGCGTTGGATCTCTCCCGGGAGTACGCGGTACCCAAGTTCATGCCGCTGTCGGATGTGATGGGGGCTTGGAGCCAAGCCACGCTCATCTGAACACCCGCTTCAGCCCGAGCGGTGGCAACGAGAGTGGCGTACGGCCCGGCCACCGACGACGCTTCGATCTGCAACCACGCTTGGTGGAAGGCCATGCGTGCCAGGATGGAGCTGACCTCGTCGGTCAACTCCCGACGTGCTTCTGGAAGGTCAGGCCGCCGACGGATTCGGTACGGCATCTCCAGGTATTCCTCGACTGCTGTCAACGCCTCTGCGAAGGTCTTGGACCGTCGCTCTCTCCTCACCGCACGCTGGTTCAGCGTGTAGGTGATGTAGACGCCGAGTAGCGCGATTACGGGGACAGTCAGGGCGGTGGTCTGTGCCCATGACCAGCCGCTCGCCGCCTCTGCGGCCGAGACGATCTCCACGCACTACTCCCAGGCATGCCGTGCGGCGCATCCCTCACGAGCCACCGGCCACCCTGGTCGCCTCCGGTCAGGCGCCAGTAGTGCTCAAGGAACAGGTGCGTACGAACGACCTCGATGAGGTCGAGAAGCCCGTTCTTGCTTGTCCACCGGTGCTCCTCAGGATCGTACGGGTGCCAGAGGCAAAGGGCATCGTCTACCGGGTACCGATGCTTTGACGCCGCACCTGGGTTTGCGTGCACGCGGGGGAATTCGCTTGGCTGAAGCCCGTAGGTTTCGTATGCCGGGTGCTTGAAGAAGCGGATCTCCACATCGAGCGGCTGGGCTCCCGCAACGTCCAACCCTCTGACCCTGTAGGTCAAGGTCTCTGCCTTGTAGGAATGTTGGAGTGCGCCGCCGAAGCGGTGGCGCGCCTCTCGCTCCAGAGGCGCCCACCACGCCGGCTGTACCCCGTACCAGAGGCCCATGCCTACGGGGCCCAAGCGCGAGTCGGGGTAACCCGTGGGGTCAGGAGGCCAAGGCCGGAGGCGGCGCTTCCGGTCGTTGCCACGCTCTGAACCAGACGCGCTGCCTCTTCCTCGGCGGCAGCTTCTGCGTCAGCGGGGTCGATGTCGGGGATGATCTCTGGCAGTACCTGGTGGAGTGCGTGCTGGGCGCTGAGTGGACGTCCTGCTGCCTCGTGGTCGACAGCGAGGTCGATGTAGTCCCTGGCGGTTCGTAGGCGCTTGCGCACGTCCGTGATCGGCAGGCCGAGAGGGATGTCTCCTGCTACGCCCGCGGGGTCAGGGGTGGCTCCGTCTTCGAGCTGCTCTGCCGCATAGGTGAAGAAGAGCTGCAGGGCTTCGATCAGAGGCATGGGCGTGTTGATGCATCCCAAGGCCAGCGCCTTGATGTTCCAGGAGCAGAGAGGCTTGCTGTGGGTCGAGTTCCAGTGCTTGAGCAGCCTCACGACCCGAGCGAAGACCATGTTCGTGTCCTCGATGGCTTTGTGCACCATCAGCGTATGACTGACCGGATCGGCCCTGTCCCATCTCGCTGCGATCTTGTTGTTGGGGATGAACAGACCCACACCGGTGGGGTGGGGGATGGCCGTCATGACGTCGGCCGTGAAGTCCTGCTGCCCCTTGGTCACCGGGGCGCCGAAGCGTACGAGCACCGCGCGTCTCCGGCCGACGACCTCAATCGTGAGGTTGGGAAACTCGTCTTCCAATCCGGCCCGGATCGCGGCGCGCGCTCGCTCCATCAGCGACAGAGCATCCTTACCCTCAGGTCCGTAGCCTTCCGCGTCGGTGGGAGACAGGATGACCCCGAGGTCGACATCGGTCAGGGGGGTGTTCGCGTCGCCGTGCGCCACGCTGCCGTTGAAGTAGCAGGTCGACCCAGGAAACGCTCGCCTCATACATGCGGTCAGCAAGCTGCGGCGGCGCTTTGCCTCCGCGAGCTCATCGTCTGTCACCTGGATCTTGCGGCGGCCCTCATTGAGCAGGGTTGCTAGAGGCTTCTTCTGCATCAGAACTTCCTTCCTTGTACTTCCTGCCCCAAGGGATGCCCTAGGTTCCAGTTTGCCAAACTACTCGGTCATTCCAGTCTCACAAACATGGTTTGGGAGACTGGAACCGGCAGTGGTGGTGCTCCAGGATGGGAACTGATGGACTATTTCTATGAGCGCTTTGGGGACCGTGTTCGACGGGCCCGCATCGCCTGCGGGATGAACCAACAGGCCCTAGGTGAGGCCGTGGGACTCAATCGGACGTCGATCAGCAACATTGAGAAGGGTCGTCAGCGAGTCGCGCTCCACATGCTCTACGAGTTCGCCGCAGCCTTGCGGGTGGAGCCGGAAGCGCTTCTGCCGACTCCCGGCGATCAGCCAGACATCCTGGATGCGGTGCCGGAAGATGCACGCTCGTGGGCGCAGGATGTGCTCGCGAATGCTGAGGAGGAAGATCGTGGCTAGACGGGCCGAGGCTCGCGCAGCTCAATTGCTTGCTGACTGCGGAGTGTTTTCACCGCCCGTCAACGTCGAGCGGCTCGTCAGGCATCAGGGAGCGATGGTCTCTAGGAGCTCTTTCAAAGATGGTGACGTATCAGGGATGTTGCTCCGGCGGGACGGGCAGTCGCCGGTGATCGGGGTTAACGACTCCCAACCCCCCTTGCGTCAGCGCTTCACTATCGCCCATGAGCTCGGACACCTCCTGCTGCACCCGGGGCGCGAGGTCGTCCTAGACCGCCCTGTTCGAATCAACCTGCGTGATGGGCTGTCCAGCACCGCTACGGATCGCGAAGAGATTGAGGCGAATGCCTTCGCTGCGAGCCTGCTGATGCCGGCCGATATGGTGCGCGAACAACTCATGCTGCTGCCGGTGGCGATCAGGCAGGATCCTGACCGATGCACGACTGCGCTTGCCGAGCGCTTCGAGGTCAGTGCGTCGGCGATGGGCTTTCGTTTGATCAACTTGGGATTGGTCAGCTGAGGACGCGGGGGCGGTGTCACTCCAAGGGTGCGCATCCTGCCCTGGGGAACGAGCCTGCATGTTCCCGCCGAAGGTGGCGCAGATCACTTGTGTTCGCCGACGAAGAGCGAGTCGCCGCCGGGCTGGTGGTGCCGAGGTAGATGAGTACCACCTCGGCTAGGGGGCGATTAAGGGCCACTTGGGGCACGCGGAGGGCACGCTGCACCGCAAGAGGTCTAGACAACAAAGAAGCCCCGGGCCATTGGCCTGGGGCTTTCGTGTGGAGCGGGTGACGAGAATCGAACTCGCGCTCTGAGCTTGGGAAGCTCATGTTCTACCATTAAACTACACCCGCTTGGCGAGCCGGTGATCGGCTTCGCATCGTCGGTCACTCTACCTCATTCCCGGCCCCGGGTGTCGTTCGCTCCCCGGTTCGGTCGGTGTCGTTGGAGGTCGGGAAGTGCGTTCGGCGGGCGGTGGGGGCGGGAGTTGGGGCGTAGGGTCGGGGGCGGAGTGCCGCTTCTTGTGGTGTCCCGATCATCCCCTAGTGTGGGCGTTCGTCCGCGTTTGTTGGGGAAGGGACTTGATGGACTTGATGGAACGCACCGTCGTCCGCTGTGCCGAAGGGCACGTGTTCAGTACTGCTTCGTTCCCGATGCAGCAGCTCGGCGCCGGACGGATCGGCCCCGGCCGGCTCATCCGGTGTCCCCGTTGTGCGCGGTTGCGGCATGCCGTGCCCGTGGAGGTGTCGGCGGAGATGGTGAACACGGTGAACAAGGTGGAGCGGGGTCAGGTGGAGCAGCGCTGACCTTGGGCGGGTGAGGCGCGCGGGGCTGCCCGATTGGGGTGGGCTCGCGCGCCTTGCGTATCCTCGGGGCGTGCTTCTCTCAGACAAGGACATCCGGGCCGAGATCGACTCCGGGCGCGTGCGCCTCGATCCGTACGACACGACGATGGTGCAGCCTTCCAGTATCGATGTACGGCTCGACCGGTACTTCCGGGTGTTCGAGAACCACCGTTATCCGCACATCGACCCCGCCGTCGAGCAGGTCGATCTGACGCGTACGGTCGAGCCCGACGGCGACGAGCCGTTCATCCTGCACCCCGGCGAGTTCGTGCTCGCGTCGACGTACGAGGTCATCTCGCTGCCCGACGACATCGCCTCCCGGCTGGAGGGCAAGTCCAGCCTCGGGCGGCTCGGACTGGTGACGCACTCGACCGCCGGCTTCATCGACCCCGGGTTCTCCGGGCACGTCACCCTCGAACTGTCGAACATGGCGACCCTGCCCATCAAGCTCTGGCCCGGGATGAAGATCGGGCAGCTCTGTCTCTTCCGGCTCAGCTCGCCGGCCGAGTTCCCCTACGGGTCCGAGCGGTACGGGTCGCGGTATCAGGGGCAGCGGGGGCCGACCGCCTCGCGTTCGTACCTCAACTTCCACCGGACGCAGGTGTGACACGGGCATGACGGAGCGCCGGGAGAACCTGTCGTACGAGAAGTTCGGCCGCGCCGTGCGCGAGCTGGCGCAGAGCATCGCGGACGACGGCTACGAACCGGATGTCGTACTGAGCATCGCGCGCGGCGGGGTCTTCGTCGCCGGCGGGCTCGCTTATGCACTGGACTGCAAAAATATTCATCTGGTCAACGTCGAGTTCTACACGGGTGTGGGGACCACGCTCGCGATGCCCGTCATGCTCGCGCCCGTCCCGAACCTCGTGGACTTCTCCGACAAGAAGGTCCTGATCGCGGACGACGTCGCCGACACCGGCAAGACCCTGAAGCTCGTGCACGACTTCTGCACGGGCCATGTCGCCGAGGTGCGCAGCGCCGTCATCTACGAGAAGCCGCACTCGCTCGTGAAGTGCGAGTACGTGTGGAAGCGCACCGAGTACTGGATCAACTTTCCCTGGAGCGTCGAGCCGCCCGTCGTGCGCCGCACAGGGGAGTGAGCGGACGCGGGAGTGAGCGGACGGGGGCGGGTGTGCCGCCCCCGTGCTCCTACAGGGTGCCGAGCTTCAGCAGCGACAGCAGCCCGATGAGCTGGATCGCCGACGCGCCCAGCGCCTTCGGCCACGGCAGGTCGTGCGACTTGCTCACCATCACGGTGAAGAGCGCGCCCGCCGCGACCCACGTCGCCCAGCCGATGATCTGCACCAGAGAGTTCTCGCCGCCCAGGAAGAGCGCGAAGAGCAGGCGCGGGGCGTCCGTGATCGACATGATCAGCATGGAGAGGCCCACGGTCGGCTGCCAGGCGCCGTCGCCGCCGAGCTGGCGGGCGAGCGAGTGGGTGACCGCGCCCAGGATCAGTCCGCCGATGACGAAGGCGACGGCCGTCGTGAGGACGTACGGGATGGCCGTGGTCAGCGTCGCGTTGATCGCTTCCTCACGGGCCGTGTCGAAGCCGAACAGCGCCAGCAGCCCGTAGAGGAACGTCACGATCAGGGCCGGGCCCCAGATCGGGTAGTCGCGCATCTGCAGGAACGTCTGCGCCGGGCGCAGGACGATGCCGCTCAGCAGGTCCTTCCAGGGCAGCCGCGGGCCGGTCGGAGCCGGGGCCGCGCCGGCCTGGTAGGGGGCGCCGTCGCCGTAACGGTCCTCGTCGACGCTGAACTGCTGGGTGTGCCCTGGGTTGTTGGCGTACGGGTCGCCGTGGTGCTGCGGCGCGCCGCCGTGCCCCTGCTGCTGCCCGTACGGGTCACCGAAGTACTCGGGTTCCCCCTGCCGGCCGCCGCCCCCGTACTGCGCGCCGCCCCCTTGCGGACCACCGCCCGCGGGGGGCCACTGCTGTCGGCCGTACGACGGCGCGCCCTGCTGACCGCCCCCGTATGCGGGGGGCGGCGCCTGCCGTCCGTACGGCTGCTGCTGCGGTTGCTGTTGCGAGGTGCGGTTGTCCCGGCCGCGTCCGATCCTGAATCCAGCCACGCAATCGAACGTACCCGCTCCTGACAGGCGCGGTGACGGAGGTGGGGAACAGGAGGGCCTTTGCGGCCGAGCTGTGACATCCCTTAGCTTGATCTTTAACCTGTGCGGCGTGGTCGTGGGGTGGTCGACTTCTTCGTTCGTTGTTTCGCCGCCGGTGTTTTGCGAGGTGTGTGGACGTC
>NZ_JBHURV010000075.1:0-14723 GCF_042673865.1 Streptomyces sp. NPDC056987 | reverse complement strand
TTGCATCTTCTGGAGATTGGGCTTCAAACAATCCAGTCTTCGCCATATCGCGCGGGCCGCCCAGCACACCGTCCCTGACAACTGAGCCCGGTCACTGGTTTTCTGACATGCTGTTGTCCCCTTCGCCTTTCGGATCCAGGTAAGTCATTCGGCCCAGAAACCTCCTTCCGAGTTCCTCCCGGCTGAGCCGGGGATACAAACAGAGCGCCTCGTGGCGCACATGGTCCGCTCGATCACCCACCTACGACGGCCGAGCCGCTCGCTGGATTCGATGCCTTTGCGCGCGATGCGCACACCGATGCGTTTACGGCGAAGTCATTTTCGCAGGTCAGGGATGTCGTATGCCTTGTCTGCGTGCAGTTTTCCGGGCTGGTAATGCCAGCCGTTTTCGGGGTCGTGTCTCGTTTGGAGACCGGCCACCATGGGTTTCAGTCCTTGGCTGTCGTGGGTGTTGGCGGCGGAGACGCCGACGACCAGGGGCAGTCCGTTCGCGTCGGACAGGATGTGCATCTTGGAACCGGGCTTGCCCCGGTCCACGGGGCTCGGACCTGTGAGTTCGCCCCTTTTTTCGCCCGTACGTGGGCGGAGTCGAGGACCACGCGGGAGAGGTCGAGCAGGCCGCACTCGTGGATGCGGTCGACGACGGCCTCGTGCAACCGACCCCAGAGGCCGGCTCTGGACCAGATCACGAAGCGGCGGTGAGCGGTGGATTTCGAGATCCCGAAGCACGGCGGCAGAGCCCGCCAGGCGCAGCCGCTCACCAGCACGTAGACGATCGCCGCGAACAGCGTCTCATCAGGCGTGTCCCGCGTCCCGCCACCCTGCGCACGCACCTTCGACGGCGGGATCAACGGCTTCGCGATCTCCCACAGCCCGTCCGGAACAATCCAACCTCCACGCACCCCGCCCCATGCACAGCTCAACGAGCGATCACCACATAGGACAGGGTCTTACGAGTTGGTGCGTGATAGCGGGTGGGCATGCTCTGCTGGTGGAAGGCACGGTGGATCGTTCGGTCCTGGCACACCCGTTGTTCACAGGTGTCTCGAGGAGTCATCTGTCGTCGCTGGTTGCCGAGTTGGCTCGGCCGTGGGTGGTCGCAGTTGAAGGCCGCCGACACCAAGCTCGGGGCGGTGCGAGGAAGCGGGCGCCGGGAGCCGGTGCCAGGCATCAGTTGGTGTTCGTGGACCGGCTCGTCGCCACACTCATCCACCTGCGTCACGATCTCCCACACGCGGTCCTGGCTCTCCTTTACGAAGTGGACCGTTCCACCATGACCCGGGCAATCGGTGAGGTGCGCCGTCTGCTGGCCGGGAGAGGCTGCGCCGTCCCGGAACGGCCCGGACTGCGACTGCGGACCCTGGAAGACGTCTTCGCCTACGCCCAGGTCGAGGGGGTCCGGTTGCGGCTGGACGCCACCGAGGTCCAGGTCCGCCGGCCCATCGCGGGCCGGGGCGGCCGGCGGGCGTTCGTGTCAGGCAAGAAGAAGCAGAACACGATGAAAGCCACCGTCATCGCCGACCACCTCGGCCGCACGCTGTGGACCGACGCCCTGCGGCCGGGCCGCATGCACGACGCCACCGCCGCCCGCGCGGCCGGTATCGCCGACTGCTTCCATAGCTTCGACCTGGTCCAGGTCCTGCTCGACGACGGCTACCTCGGCCTGAGCAGGGACCACCGGGGCAAGGCTCTCACTCAGCCGCGCAAGCTCCGGCCGGGCGCGACACTTCCCTTCCTCGAACACAACGAACGCCAGCGACACGAGCACTCCTCACAACGGATCACCGTCGAACACGCCCTCGCCGACCACAAACGCTGGAAACAACTGCAGCGCTGGACCCACCGCCGCAACCGTCTCCCCGACACCTACCAAGCCATCGCGGCCCTCGTCTCCGACCGCAACATCACCGACTAAGCAAGCACCTGAGCAGGGCAGACATGCCCCACCCGCTATCACGCACCAACTCGTTACAGTCCCGTTTCACTTGACGAACCCAGACAGATCCCAATCATGCAATGACACCGGGCCGTCACGGAAACCATCACATAGTGCGGCCACGGTGAATGCCTACGCCCGTACGACTCCCGTCGTGCGCCGTGGCGCAAAGGTTTCGGTCGTCTGGTCAATGCTTGATCGATCGAGGGTCAAAGCATCAAGAAAGAGAGGAATGTAACCTATATTCAGCCGTGCGAACGATCAGAATTGGCCAATAGTCGGATGCGTCGTTCCGTGGCGTACTCAACTATGGAATCCTTTAAATGAGATCATACTCCTGGCTCCATTTCGCCCGGGATTCAACGACGAGGGGTCGCAGCATGCCCAATGCGTTCGTGACTGGAGTGGCGGGTTTTCTCGGCAGTCATGTGGCGGAGCTTTTACGGAACGACGGCTGGCGTGTTCAGGGAATTGACAACCTTCAGGGTGGTCGGCCCGAGAATGTACCCGATGGTGTCGAGTTACGCGTCACGGACTGCCTGGAACGTGGCAGCTACGTGGATATGCTATCCGGGACCGATGTGGTCTATCACTGTGCGAGCGCGGCGTATGACGGGCTCAGCGTGTTCTCCCCTGCGTTCGTTTACAAGAACACCGTGCAGGCCACAGTGGAGGTGGCGACTGCCGCCGTGGCCCAGGGGGTTGGCCGCTTCGTTCACTGTTCTTCGATGGCCAGGTACGGCGCGTTGACCTCCCCGTTCACCGAAGACATGCAGCCTGTTCCAGAAAGCCCTTACGGTCTGGCGAAGTATTCATCCGAGCTGATCGTGGAGAAGCTTTTCACCATTCATGGCGGTGAATATTCCATTGCCATACCACACAACATAATCGGACCGCGGCAACGTTTCGATGACCCGTATCGCAACGTCGCCGCGATCATGATCAATAGGATGCTCCTGGGAAAGCAGCCTATCATTTACGGGGATGGATCGCAGACCCGATGCTTCAGTTTCATCGGGGATGTCATCTTCTGCCTTGAACGCATGGGCACCTCTGCCGCTGCAGTTGGTGAAGCGATCAACATCGGCCCCGACGAAGGCGAGGAGACAATTCTGAGCCTCGCTGAAACAATCGCCGACATACTCGGCTTCAATATTGATCCCATCTTCGTTCCCGACCGCCCCCTTGAGGTTCCGATCGCCACCTGTAGCGCGGACAAGGCGCGCCGTCTGCTCGGATACGAGACGAAGACACCCCTGCGTCAAGGCCTCGTCAATATGGCGACCTGGATCGAACGACAGGGGCCGGCGCAGTTCGTGTACGGCCTCGACATCGAGATCAGCAGAGACAACACGCCGACCACCTGGATCGACAAGCTGATCTGATGGGCCTCATGGATGGCCCCACCCATGAGGTGCCCCCGGCGGTGTGGTCACACTGACAATGGACTTGCAGATCCGAGGAAGGGTGTCCTGGTGGGACGGAAGTCTCCGTATCCGGAGGATTTCAGGAATGACGCCGTCGCGTTGTACCGCGCGGCGGGCGGGAAGCGCACGTATGCGGCGGTCGCGATCGCAGACGCGGTGAGCAGGACACGGAGAGCCGGGACGAGGAACTGGCCCGGCTACGGGCAGAAAACGGCCGGCTGCGCAAGGCGGAGAAGGAGTGGGAGCCCGAGCGGGAGATCCTCCGTCGGGCAACCGCGAATTTGCCCGGGAGGTGAAGTGAAGACCCGCCGCTGGAACTTCATCTCCGCCAACCGCGCCCACTTCGGCGTGCAGCGGATATGCCGGGTTCTTCAGGTCTTGCGCTCGGGCTACTACCAGTGGCTCGCCGACGCGAAGGCCCGCACCGTGCGGCAGGCCGCCGAGGATGCCCTGGTCGCCGATATCCGCGAGGTCCACACCGCGCACAAGGGCACCTACGGGGTCCGCCGCGTGCATGCCGAGTTGCGGGGTTTCGGGCACACCGTCAACCGCAAGCGCATCGAGCGCCTGATGCGCCTCAACCGGATCGAGGGACGCCATCTGCGGCACCGCAAGCGCACCACCGTCCCGGACCGGCTCACCCCGCCTTCCCCCGGACGTCGTTCAACGCGACTTCTCGGCAGGCAAGTTGGACAAGAAATGGTGCGGTGACATCACATACGTGCAGGTCCGCGACACCTGGCTGTATCTCGCCTGCGTCCTGGATATCTGCTCACGCCGGGTGCTCGGCTACTCGATGGCCACCCACATGCGTGCCGAGCTGGTCATCGACGCCTTGACGATGGCCGTGGCGCCGCGCGGCGGCGGTGTGAACAGTGTGATTTCGACGCAAACCGCGGCTCGCAATACACGTCAGCCGCGTTCACGCAGGTCTGCGACGGTTTCGGGATCCGCGGGAGCATGGGCCGGGTCGACTCGAGCTACGACAACGCCCTCGCCGAGTCGTTCTGGCAGGCACCCAAGACAGAGACGATGCACCAGAGGATGTTCTCGACGGTGCGACAGGCGAGGCTGGAGATCTTCCAGTGGCTCACCTACTACAATGCCCAACGGCGCCACAGCGCCCTCAACTACCTCTCACCAGCCGAGTTCGAACAGCAACAGCAGCGAGGACGTAAACTCACACTCGCAGCATGAACTCCTGTGTCCACACCCCGGGAAACGCCTCAGAGGGAGGCGCCCGCCCCTACCCCGACAGCCTCGCCATGCCTACGCCGCAGGCTTTCGGCATGCCCTCCCCACCGGACCGAAAAAATTTGCTTCGGAGTTGACCACCACTCGAACGAGCGATGGTCACGCGCTGCAACCCGGCCCATATCCGGCAGGTTTGAGCCGAGCGGGACACTTACGGGGCGTCAGACAGCGGTTTCTCTCGTACACCTTCTCCTCGCTGCTTGCCGGACCCGGGCCGTCTGACAGTGCCGACCTGTCCCGTACGTTGTCAGGGCTGCTTTCCGCCACCACGTGCGTTCTCACGTTGCGACTGCCCTCAGCTTCACCGAGCGGCTGCGACCGCCCAGCGGTGGAGTCCTTTCACCTCCACTCGATTCCGTCGCGCTTCGTGGCGCACTTCAGGTTGTCCTAGCTTGACTCTGTCGGGGATCTTGGTGTCGTCTGCTCAGTCTCTGGCGGACCGCCAAGACCTCGGCCGGGGGATCCCGTGCTGGTCCAGGAAGTTCTGGAAGGCGGTCGGCGGCCGCGACGGGGGTGCTCCTCCGGTCGGTGGCCGTCGGCTGAGGCGCTCGATGTTTGCGGCGATGGCTGTGAATACGTGCTGTAGGTGAGCTTTTTGCTGTCCTCGGCAGCGGCAGCGGCAGCGGCGCATGCCGTGTCCGTGGGCGAGCTCGTTGATGGTGCCTTCCACTCCGGAGCGGACCGCATAGCGGGCCTTCCATTCGGGTGTCTGCTGCTCGGCTCGGACCCGGAGTTGCAGGTCACGGAGTTCGCGCGGGGGAAAACCCACGGTTCGGGCGCTGTCGGCGGTGGTCGTGCAGCGGGTGCGGACCGGGCAGGGGCGGCACTGGCTCTTGGTGAACCGCGCCACGATCAGAGGTGCCGCGGTGGGCGAGGAGGTCGGATAGGGGCCGTGCCAGCCCGCGCTGGTCTCGCCCTGCGGGCAGGTGACCTGCCGGCGGTCGAAGTCGGTGTGGAAGTCGTCGCGGCCGAAGCCGTCGTTCTTGTGGTGCTGGCGAGTGGAGTTGACCGGCAGTGGCCCCGGTGACCGTGACCTGGTGGTCCCGGGCCGCCTGCTCCAGATGGACCAGGGAGGTGTAGCCGCCGTCGACCAGGTGCTCGTCCTGCAACAGCCCGCGGCGCTTCAGCCGGGTGTGGATGCCGGGCAGAGCCTTCGCGTCGTAGCCGGTGGCGTCGGTGGTGGCCACATCCGTGATCACATTGACGCCGTCGGGATCACAGGTCTCGGTGAGATGCGCGACGAACCCCTTCCAGCGGGTGACATGTCCGCGGCGCGCGTAGCGGGCCGTCGGGTCGTAGGGCGAGACGACCGCGACGGCCGAGGGCGGCAGCCCGCCGTCCTCCACGGTGCGCCAGCGCAGACGGCCGGCACCGTCGCGGTAGTAGTTCTGCACCATGATCTGCCGCAGGGCCTGGATGCGGGGACCGGACAGGCGATCCGCCCCATGCTCCAGCAGCCGGACGGCGTCGCCGCCTGTGGCAAGGATCCTGGTCTTGGGGCGGGTGGGGTTCTTGCCCAGACGGACCGGACGGCCGTAGCGGCGCCCCCACTCCTTCCCGACCAGGCCGGCCAGCAGGTGATCAGCGGTGCCGGCCAGCTCTTCCAGCGCGGCGCGGACAGCCTCGGTCACCAATTCCAGCCGGGTCAGGTCGCGCACCGCGGCCAGGACGTGGGTGGAGTCCGTGCGCTGGGTGGTGCGTTCGCGGACGAGACCGGCCTCCTTCAGGCGCGCGAGCGCGAGGTCGAGGAGACGGTCGGCCCGGCCGCCCTCGGTGAGACGGCCGCGGAAGTCGGCCAGCACTCTGTGGTGGAAGCCGGGATCGTCCAGTTCCATGGCCATCGCGTACTTGAAGTCAATGCGGCAGCGAACCGCCTCGGCTGCCTGCCGGTCCGACAGACCGAGCAGGAACTGCAGCACACACACGGTGGCCAGTTGAGCGGGCGAGAGCCCCGGGCTCCCGTCGCGCGGGTACCAGTCGGCGAAGTCCTCGTCACGCCACAGCCCGCCCAGGTGGTCTCTCACCCACATCGCCGTTGTACCGCCCGGGTTGCTCGCTCGCGCCATCTGCACGGTCAGAGAAGGGACTTGCTCACCAGAACGGGCGTGGAGCGACAACGGGCGCCTCGACAACTGCATCGGTTCTTGAACAGAGCCGAGCATGCCCGTTGATCATGCTGCCCCGCCGGGGATCCTCAAGATCCCCGACAGAGTCAAGCTAGTGACCTGAGTCGGAGATTCGTCGTTGGTTCGGTATGAGTCGTCCCGGGCCGAAGATTCCGCCGTTGTCTGTGACCGATGCCCAACGAGGTGTGTTGGAGGGCTGGCTGCGTCGCCGCACGACGGCTCAGGGTCTGGCCCAGCGGTCGCGGATCGTGCTGGAGTGCGCCGCAGGGCACTCGATCATGGAGGTGTCGCGCCGGCTGCGGATTGCTCCGGACACGGTCCGCACCTGGCGGCGGCGATTCCTCGAACGGGGACTGGACGGCCTGTGCGACGAAGCCCGGCCCGGTGTCCCGCGGAAGATCACCGACGCGGATGTCGAACGGGTCATCGTCAAGACCCTGGAGTAGACACCGAAGAACGCCACCCACTGGTCGACCAGGTCGATGGCGGCGGCCACGGGAATGTCGCAGTCCGCCGTCTCCCGTATCTGGCGGGCGTTCGCGCTGGCCCCACACCGGTCGCAAACCTTCAAGCTGTCGACCGACCCGCTGTTCATCGACAAGGTCCGCGACGTCGTGGGCCTCTACCTCGACCCGCCGGAGAAGGCCCTGGTGCTGTGTGTGGACGAGAAGTCGCAGATCGTGTGCCACGAACGCTGACGGAGGTGTTGATGTAGCAGCTTCTGAAAGCGGTGCTGTGCAAGAGATGGAGGTAGGTCCTCCGGAGTCGCCCTGCAGGGGGAGGCTCCAAACCACCGCAGGCTGCGTCGGTTAAATGCCGGTCGTGGTGAGCGCTGCGGAAAAGGCGCGGCAGTGATCGCGTCAGGTATGGGTCAGGAAGGCGAGCGTGAGCGAACCGCTGATGACGTGTCGTAATCTTTCTCATTGGCGTTGAAACCGGGGCATGATCTGGGCTCCGGGACAAGTCTGGGGGAAGCCTGTTGACTGCCCAGGTGGCGTCCGGCATGGAGGCGGCGCGAGCCTGGCCCGGGCTCTTGCGCGGAACGTGGGAACCTGTCGCCCCGATACTGCTGCCGGCCGGTTGGGCCGGTGGCGAGAGGGAGAACCTCAAGCGGACAAAACCGCGAGGGGCCGAGTACCGATGCGGGGCACGGGGGCGGACCGTCTCGTAGTAGCGGCGAAATCCGGTAATGCGGATGGAGCGAAGGGGACGGGTCGTCCGGGTCTACTTGGTGGCCAACCGGAGTTCCCGGGATGAACCAGACGAGTGGATCGAAGTCGTTTGAGATCTCGAAGCACCTGGTGTTCGAGGCGTATTTGAGGGTCAAGGCCAACAAGGGCACGGCGGGCGTCGACGGCGAATCGATCGAGCAGTTCGAGGTGGACCTGAAGGGAAACCTCTACAAGCTGTGGAATCGTATGTCGTCAGGCTGTTATTTCCCGCCGCCGGTCAAGATGGTGGAGATCGATAAACCGGGAGGACGCGGGGTCAGGGTCCTCGGCGTGCCCACGGTCGCGGACAGAATCGCGCAAACGGTGGTGGCCATGGTGCTGGAGCCGCTGGTGGAACCTGTGTTCCATCCGGACTCCTACGGATATCGGCCCCGCCGCAGTGCGCTAGATGCGGTCGCAGCATGCAGAGAACGGTGCTGGAAGACGGACTGGGTGATCGATATGGACATCCGGGGCTTCTTCGACAACCTCGATCATGATCTCGTCCTCAAGGCGGTCAAGCATCACACCGACCAGCGGTGGGTCCTGCTGTATGTGGAGCGATGGCTCAAGGCCCCGCTCCAGCAGCCGGACGGCAGCCTGCTCGCCCGGGACCGCGGTAGCCCGCAGGGTTCAGCGGTCTCACCCGTGTTGTCCAACCTGTTCATGCACTACGCGTTCGATACGTGGATGGCTCGGGAGTACCCCGGCGTCCGGTTCGAACGGTACTGCGATGACGTGGTGGTCCACTGCCGCAACGAGGTCCAGGCGCACCAGGTGCGTCAGGCCATCGGCGGACGGCTGGCCGAGTGCGGGGGTCTGGAGTTGCATCCGGACAAGACCCGCATCGTGTACTGCAAGGACAGGAATCGGCGTGGCTCGGCCGAGCACACCTCGTTCACGTTCCTGGGGTACGGGTTTCGCGTGCGAAGGCTCCGAACGAAGCGCGGAGATTACTTCTTCGGCTTCAATCCGGCCGTCAGCAACGAGGCCGCCAAGCAAATCCGGATGCAGATTCGCCATTGGCGGCTGCACCTGCGTAGTGACACGACCCTGGAGGAGCTCGCCCGGGAAATTAACCCGGTCGTGCGGGGCTGGATCAACTACTTCGGGCGGTTCCACCCGTCCGTGTTGCTCTCCACCCTCAACCGTATCAACGACTATCTGGTGCGGTGGCTCGTCCGCAAGTACAAGCGGTTCAAGCGGAAGCGAGCGAGAGCACGAGAGGCTCTGAGTCGTCATGCCAGGCGGTTCCCTGGACTCTTCGCTCACTGGAAACTCGTCAAACCGTAACCGTGCACGACTGGACGATGGGAGCCGTGTAAGCCGAGAGGTTTACGCACGGTTCTGAGAGAGCCGGGGAGTGAAATCCTCCCCGGCTACTCACCCAGGCGCTGGACCGGTCCCAGCCCGTCCTGCCGATGGTGCCCGGGATTCCCGAGCGCCGCAGCCACGACTACGTCCGTGCCGGCACCACCACCCTGTTCGCCGCCCTGGAGGTCGCCACCGGCAAGGTGATCAGCTCCCTGCACCGCCGCCACCGGGCCGTCGAGTTCAAGAAGTTCCTGGCCAAGCTCGACAAGGAGGTGCCTGCCGGCTGCCAGGTGCACCTGATCCTGGACAACTACGCGACCCACAAGACACCGGCCGTCAAGCAGTGGCTGCTGGCACACCCCCGCTTCCACCTGCACTTCACTCCCACAAGCTCGTCGTGGCTGAACCTGGTGGAGCGGTGGTTCGCCGAACTGACCCAGAAGAAGCTCAAGCGGGGTGTCCACCGCTCCGTCCAGGCTCTCGAACGAGACATCCGCACCTGGCTCGCCGACTGGAACGACGAACCCCGTCCGTTCGTCTGGACGAAGACCGCCGACGAGATCCTCGACAGAGTCGCCGCCTACTGCCGACGAATCTCCGACTCAGGTCACTAGGGGTAATACGGTCGTTGTTGTTGGTATGCCAAGAGCGGGTCAGCTGAAGTCATTTGGTGAGCGGCTGTCGGCGTACACGTGAACGTGGCTCTGGCAAGATTTTCGTAGCCGGAGATCATCTCGGGAGGACGGTCGGCTGATCCGCATAGCGGCGGCGGAGGTGGGCGATCAGGACGACGCGGTGACGGAGGAGCGGGACGCCGGCGCGTCCGGCCATCAGGCGTTTCTGTAGCTTGACATCGGTGATACGGCCTTCGTTGACCCCTGAGTTATAAGGGGTGGTGATTCCCTGGACAACGGCATCCTGGTCTTCGCGCAGGGCTCCGGCGAGGCCGGCGAAAGGGGCCAGTCCGCTGTTCGTGAGGTCGTTGAGCCAGCCTTGCAGGGGTGTGGCGTCACGGTTGTCGACCATGCCGGCGAACCGGCGGACCAGGTCGTGGGTGTGCCGGAGTTCGGAGCAGTGGTCGAGGAGTCGGGGCAGGCGGTCGTTGATGTGTGGGCTTCGGCGCCCTGGATGGGTAGTGATCCAGCGGGCGGCTTCGCGCGGGGAGGGCGGTCGCTCACGTGGCTCGTCCAGCGGCAGGCCCCTTCGCAGGGGTGCGACGGCCATTTTCACGCGCTGGTAGTGCCCGAGGTAGCCCTTGGTCTGGAGTTCCTCGTGCAGGATCTTCGCGCTGTGCTGCCCCTCGTCCCAGCGTTGTTGCAGGTAGTCGAGGTAGGGGTCCAGAGTGGAGGGTTTGCGAGGCGGCCGGCGCATCACTTCCTGCCAGCTGCGGGCCCGCGCGTATTTGCGTACCGTGCGACGGTCCAGGCCGAGTTCCCGGGCCACCGAGCTGTGGCTCCGACCAGTGCGGATCAGTACCTGCACGGCGTCGAACAGCCTTCGGGCATGGCGCCCTGCCCGGGTATCCCCCACGGTGTCCTCGGAGGTCTCCTCGACCGGTGCGGGATCGGATTCACTGGCCGGGGGCAGTGCTGCGGCCAGGCAGCCACGGTGGGCGGAGGCGATGTCCTGGACGCGGCGGGAGAGCCCCTGCCAGAGGTGGAAGAGGTCGCTGACCTGCACGGCGCCGGGGGCGCCAGCCGTGATGCCCTGCCGGTAGGTGAGCGAGCCGTCGCGGCAGGCGACCTCGACACCGGGATGGGCACGGAGCCAGTGGCTGAGCTGTTCCGCGTCGCGTCCTTCCCACAGCGTCAGCGGCAGACGGGTGGTGGCATCGACCAACAGGGTGCCGTAGGTGTCGCCGTGGAGCGCGAAGTCGTCCACCCCGAGCACCCGGGGTGCCACCAGCGGCGGAAGCTGCACCCGCATCAACTGCGACAGGACGGTGCACCGCGAGAGCGTGACGTTCAGGATCCGCAGCATCCGGGCCCCGCCCCGCCCGGCCAGCACCACACCGACGGCCTCCACCAGGTGCTGCAACAGCGGGGTGCGCCGCTGGTAGCGCACCGTCAGTCCGGGCACCTGCTCGGCGATGGTCGCCTTCGAGCAGGCCGGGTTTTCGCAGTACAGGCGGCGTACGGACAAGTTGATACGCAGAGGCCGGCCTCCGAGCGTGACATCGGCGAGACACCGTACATAGCGGCTGTGACACCACGCACTGAGCTCGCCGCATCCCGTACATCCCGCTGGAACACCGGATCTCGTGCGGGCGTGGACCGCCACAACAGCATCGGAAACATCGGCCGAGAGCACCAGCACATTGGCCAACTGCGGTAACAGCCATGATAGTTCAACAGAGCACAACTACAGGCTGCCCGCTATACGGATCGGCCGACCGTCCTCGCGAGATGATCTCCGGCTACGAAAATCTTGCCAGAGCCAGACAAGGTCGTACGCCGACAGCGGCTGTCGGACCGGGTCGCGGTCGGGGTACTGACGCAGGCGTTTCCTCGGTCGCTTGTGGACGACGTGTTGGCGGAGACGGGCCGGGTGCAGCAGCGGAACCGGCTGTTGCCGGCCCGGCTGGTGGTCTATTCGTTCTGGCGATGTGCCTGTTCTCGGGGCAGAGCCATGAGTAGGTCGCCCGGCTGCTGACCGCGGGTTTGCAGGACGCTCGGCGTTGGCGTGCGCCGTGGGTGGTACCGAGTTCGGCGGCGATCTGGAAGGCCAGGTCCCGGTTGGGCGTGGCACCGCTGCGGCAGTTGTTCGCGTGGGTGTGCCGTCCGGTCGCCACACCGGACGCTCAGGGCGCCTTCTACCGCGACTGGCGGCTGACCGCGATCGACGGCACCACGTTCGACCTGCCTGGCACGAAGGCGAACGTGGAGGCGTTCGGCCGTCCGCCTCGCTCCGGGCGGCGTGAACAGGACGTCGGCCGCCCGCAGTTACGCATGGTCAGCCTGGTGGAGTGCGGCACCCACGCCGTCTTCGACGCCGCGACCGGATCTCTGCGCACCGGCGAACGGGCTCTGGCCCGGCCGATCCTGGTGTCCCTGCGGCAGGGGGATGCCGCTGCTGGCCGACCGTGGCTTCTACGGCGTGGACCTGTGGCGCGAAGCCGCGGCGACCGGGGCAGACCTGCTGTGGCGCGTCCGCAAAGACCTCGTGCTCCCCGTGGTCGAGCAATTGCCGGACGGGTCCTACTCACCGAGATCTTCGACCGGAGCGACATCCACCACACCCGCCGCGGGGTGCCGGCACGCGCGGTGGAGTACACCATCGCCGGCCACGAGGGCGCCTACCGGCTCCTCACCACGATCCTCGGCCCGGACAAGGCCCCAGCCGCGGAACTCGCCGCCCTCTACGCCCAGCGATGGGAGTTCGAGTCCACCCTCGACGAAATCAAGACTCACCTCGGCGGGCCGCACCTGGTACTGCGTTCGCAGCACCCCGACGGAGCCGAGCAGGAACTCTACGGCTTCCTGCTCGTCCACCACGCCATCCGGCACCTGATGCACCAGGCCGCACAACAAGGCGACCAGGACCCCGGACCGGATCTCCTTCACCCGCTCACTGCGCGTCGTGCGCCGCCAGGTCACCGACCAGGCGGCATTTTCCCCCGGCAGACTCACCCGCGCCGTCAAAGCCACCCACACTGAACTCCTCGAACGCCTCCTGCCACCACGACGCCGCCGGTCCAACCCCCGCGTCATCAAACGCAAAGTCGCCGGCTGGCCCCTCAAACGCGCCGGGCGCCGCGTTACCGACCGACCACGCGCCCCCTGACCAGCTACGAAGTTCTGATCCAGACGATCTCGTCGACCCGGACTCGCACCGGACTGACCGTCAAGGCTGCGCTGACGAGAACACCTACCCCACCGGCCGCAAACTCACCCGGGCCGACCGCAAAGCGATCACGGAGCGCGTCACCCGTGACGAGTTCCATAGCGAGTGGAACTACACGATCACCCCGCACAAGCTGCCCGGTCCGCACCCGAGCCAGCACCGCCGCCGATCCCGGCCGAGGCGACTTTCCTCCTCACCCACCCCGTCCTGACCGGCCTGACACGCAAGGAGTTCGACCAGTTCGTGCTCCAGCTCGAACCGTGCCGCCAGATCCTGGCCGAGGCCCAGCGCCGGAGCGAAGGGCGGGACCGGCGCGGCCGCAACCCCGGATTCGGCATCCTCGACCACCGCCACCGCGTCTTGGTCGCCCTACTCAGAAGCCGCAACACCGTCACCCTGACGCTGATGGGCAAGATCCTCGGACACGACCGCAACACGCTGAGCTACCACGCCATGACGAGCAGGCCACTGCTGGCCTTCGCAGGAACCGACCTCACCCCCACACTCACTCCACAGACGCACCCACCACGCACACTCGAAGCCCTGCAAAAGGTGATCACCGACCATGACAACGAGATCAAATCAGGCAGTAGTTGATTGAGGGCTCCTGAACCGCTTCCAGTTCGTCGCCGACCACCAGCGCCACTACGGCGTGAAGCGGCTATACACCATCCTCGGCATCGCGCGCTCCAGTTTCTACCACTGGCGGGCGACGGCCACGGAGCGGGCCGCCCGGCAGGCAGCCGATGCCCGGCTCGCCTTGCGGATACGGGCGGTGCATCGCGAGTCGGACGGCACCTACGGCGTCCCGGGGATCACCGCCGAGCTCCGCGAGACAGGCAGTGAGACGGTCAACCACAAGCGCGTCGCGAGGATCATGCGGATGTTCGGGATCGAAGGGGTCCGCCTGCGCCGCCGACACCGCACCACCGTCGCCGACCCGGCCGTGGCCAAGGCGCCGGACCTGATCGGTCGCGAGTTCACCGCCCGGAGTCCGAACACAAAGTACGTCGGCGACATCACCTATCTGCCCATCGACGGCGGGAAGTTCTGCTACCTGGCGACCGTCATCGACCTCGCATCGCGCCGTCTGGCCGGATGGGCGATCGCTGACCACTTGCGCACCGAACTCGTGACCGACGCCCTGGCGGCGGCGATCCGCACCCGCTGCAGTCTCGCGGGATCGATCATGCACACCGATCACGGAGCCCAGTACACGAGCAGGGCCTTCGCCGAAGCCTGCAGGTCAGCGGGGGTTCAGCAGAGCATGAGCGCCGTCGGATCGAGCGCGGACAACGCGCTTGGCGAGTCCTTCAACGCGACCTTCAAACGCAAGACTCTGCAAGGACGAAAGAGCTGGCCGAGCGAGCACGAGGCCCGCCTTGACGCCTTCCGGTGGCTCCACTGCCACAACACCCAACGCCGACACTCCCGCCTCGGACAACGATCACCGATCGCTTTCGAGAACGCCTTCCATCTACCGCCAACTACGCTGGCACCAGCCGCATAACGGAGGCAAGGCCCACGCGGCCACGCAGGCGATTGGGGCTGCTGGTCTTGGAGACCGTGTTCCGTGAATTGGCCGCTTCGTTGGCTCCTTCCGGTCTGGAGC
>NZ_JBHURV010000074.1:0-16348 GCF_042673865.1 Streptomyces sp. NPDC056987 | reverse complement strand
CCACCGACGCCCGGATGAGGCGGAAGACCATCGGCGCCATGATCACACCGAGGACGGTCATCGCGACGTTGAGGTCCTGGGAGACGGCCGCCATCACGACGAGCATCACGATGATCGCGGGCACCGCCATGACGACGTTGACGGCCCAGCCGGCCACCGCGTCGAACCAGCCCCGGTAGAAGCCGCTGACCAGGCCGAGCGGCCCGCCTACCGCGAAGGCGACGAGTGCGGCGAGCGTACCGCCGAGCAGGCTGGTGCGGCCGCCGTACAGCAGCCGGGCGAGGACGTCCCGGCCGACGCCGTCGCCGCCGAGCGGATGCGCGCCCGACAGGGGGGCGAGTGTGTCGGCCATGGTGCTGTGGTCGGGCGAGTACGGGGTGAGCAGGGGCGCCGCCAGGCTCGCGGCGACGACCAGGCCGAGGATCACCAGGCAGACGACGGCCACGGGGTCGCGCAGGGTCCTGCGCAGCAGGCGGTCCCGGCCGGCGGCCACGGGGCCCTCCGAGGCCTCGGCCGTGGCACCGGCCGTGGGGGTCCCGGTCATGAGACACGCACCTTCGGGTTGAGCCAGCCGTACGCGATGTCCAGCAGGAGGTTGACCGCGACGACGATGACGACGGCGACCACCACCGTGCCGAGCAGCACGGGGGCGTCGCCGCGTACGGCGGCCGAGTTGGCGAGGGTGCCGATACCGGGCAGTCCGAACACCTTCTCCACGACGACGGCGCCGCTGATCAGGCCGATGAACTGCAGGGCGAGCACCGTCAGGGCGGGCGGGGCCGCGTTGCGCAGCGCGTGCTTGTACACGATGCTGCGGGTGGGCAGGCCCCGGCTGCGCAGGGTACGGACGAAGTCGGCACGCAGGACGTCGATCAGGGCGCCGCGCACCTGGAGGGCGGTGGCCGCGGTCGCACCGACCGCCAGGGAGACGGCGGGCAGCACGATCGAGCGGAGCCAGCCGGTGCCGGAGGTGCCGAGGTCCACGTATCCGGTGGCCGGCAGCCAGCCGAGCCGGACGGCCAGGGTGACCGCGAGGACGAGGGCGATCAGGAAGCTGGGCACGGCGGTGCCGAGCACCGCGGCGAACTGCACGCCACGGTCGACCCAGCCGCCGCGCAGCGCCGCCGCGGTGCCCAGCGCGACGCTGAGCACCATGGCGACGAGCAGGCCGGCGAGAACGACGGAGAGGGTGACCGGCAGGGTGTCCGTCAGGGACTGGTTCACCGGGTCGCCGGTGAACCACGAACTGCCGAGGTCTCCCTGGACGGCCTGGCCGATCCAGTGCCCGTACCGGTCCACGAGGGGCTGGTCCAGGCCGAGTTCATGGGTCTTGGCGGCCACGGCGGAGCGCGATGCGGTCTCACCGAGGACATTGCGTACGACGTCGGTGCCGGTGAGACTCAGCATCAGGAAGGTCGCGGTGGCCACGACGACCACCAGGACGGCGCCGGCGGCGAGGCGCCGGAACAGGAAGGCAAACACGGTCAGTTCCTCCTTCCGTGCAGGGGAGGGGCGGTGGTTACTTCGCCACCGGTGCGAAGTTCTGGATCGGCGGGAACTGGGTGCCGGGCTGCGGCGTCACACGGACGTCGGGGGCCGTCGCGTAGGCGTAGGCGATGACGTCCCAGGGGGCGTTCCAGGCCTGGTCGACCACGTAGGTGTTGAGTTCCTTCATCAGCGCGGTCCGCTCGGCCCCGGTCGCGTCACCGATGCGCTCGACGAGGTCGGCGGAGTGCGCGTCGGTGTACTTCAGCGGGTTCCAGGTCGACTTCTCGGTGAGCTGCAGCTGCACCTTGTCCCAGGCGGTCGGCGCGCCGAGCTTGAAGTACGACATCGCGTACTTGCCGGCGAGCATGCTGCTGAAGATCTGGTCGCTGGGCAGGGTGTCGAGAGTGACCTTGACGCCGATGTCCTTGAGGGACTGGGTGAGGGCGGCCTGCTCCTGCGGGAAGGCCGCGGAGAAGTCCGGCAGCGTGACCGCGAAGCCGTTCGGGTAACCGGCCTCGGCCAGCAGCTTCCTGGCCTTCGCCGGGTCGTAGGAGTACTTCGCGTCGAGCGCGGCGTCGTGGCCCTCCTCCCCCGGGGCGAGCAGTTGTGCGGTGGGCCTGCCGAGGCCGGTCTTGGCCGCCTTGATGATGGCCGGCCGGTCGAAGGCGTGGTTGAGCGCCTGCCGGACCTTCACCTTGCCGAGCGCGGGCACCTTCTTTCCGGCGCGGTCCCAGATGTACAGGCCCTCGACGTCGCCGGCCTGGTAGGTGCTGACCTTCAGGCCGCGGCCCTCGACGGTCTTGACCCGGTTGAGGTTGAGGGTCGCGCCGTCGAGCTGCCCGGACATCAGCGCGTTGGTGCGGGCGGTCGGGTCGGCGAGGTACTTGATGACGACACGGTCGTAGGGGAACGCCTTCGCGTTCCAGTAGTCCGCGTTGCGGGTGTAGGTGTACGTCTGGCCGGCGGTGGTGGCCGCGGTGTCCAGCTTGTACGGGCCGGACCCGATCGGGGTCTTCGGGTCCTTGAGCGACGCGGGACTGGCCATCATGCCGGGCACCTGGCCCAGCGCGGGCAGCAGGGCCGGTGTCGGGTGGCTCAGCTTCACGGCGACGGTGTGGGCGTCCACGACGTCGACGCCGGTGATGTCCTGGATCTCGCCGGCGGCGCTGGCGGTGCCGCTCTTGGTGTGCAGCAGGTTCGCGCGCACGGCGTCCGCGTCGAGCGGGGTGCCGTCGGTGAAGGTCACACCGTCGCGGAGCTTCAGTGTGAGGGTGGTCTGGGCCTTGTCGTACGACCAGGACGCGGCCAGGTTCGGGGTCGGCTCGCCCTTGGTGTCGACCCTGATCAGCGTGTCGTAGACCGGCTGGTAGTACTGGGCCTCGGGGCCCATGCTGGCCTTCGCCAGATCCCACGGTGTGGCCGTGACCGACTGGGCCAGGGTCAGTGTGCTGTCGCCGCCACCGCCGGCCGGAGTGCCGCCGGAGCAGGCAGTCGCGGCGACGGTCAGCAGTCCGGCGCCGATGAACGCCACTGTCTTGCGCATGGTTTCTCCACCTGTCTCATGTCCACAGTCTCCTCGTTTCCCCCCGGTCACCCGCTCCCGGCCGTGCACGGCCGGGTCCACCACGCCCGGTGCGCGTCGGTCGTCACACGCACCCGGCGCCCGTCACACGTACGCAGTGGTCATCACACGTACGCGGCGGCCCACTCGCCGCAGAGTCGCACACTGTCCTCGGGAGTGTCCCGGGCCCCGCGGTCGACCTCGATGATCAGCCAGCCGTCGAAGCCGTCGGGGAGAGCGTCGACGAAGCCGTCGATGTCGGCGTTCCCGTGCCCCGGTTCGGACCACAGGCCGGCCCGTACGGTCGTGCGGTAGTCCCAGGCCTCCTCCCTGGCCCGGGCCGCGAGGCCGAGGTCGAGATCCTTGATGTGGACGCTCGCCACGCGGTCGGCGTAGTCGCGTACGAGCCCGGCCGCGTCGGCGCCCGCCCAGGCGAGATGGCCCATGTCCGGCCCGAAGGCGAGGAGCGAGGCGTCGACCGTGTCGAGGATGAAGCGGGTCTCCTCCTCGGTCTCGGCCCAGGTGCCCACGTGCGGGTGGAAGGCGGGGGTGATGCCCTCTGCCCGGATGATCCCGGCGATCTCGGCGAGGAGGTCGCGCACCTCCTCCAGCCGGTCCCGCCGCGCGGCGTGGCCGACCGCGGGACGCGCCACGCGCTCCGCGTCCTTGGCCATGCCCATGGCGAGGAAGACGACAGGGACGCCGAGGGCCGCGTGCTGCTCGGCGACCCGGGCAGCGGCGTCGCGGTACGTCTGCCGCGCGGCGGCGTCCTCGGTGAGCCGGACCGGGATGTAGCCCGGCGCGGGGGCGATGCCGTGGTCGGCGAGGCGGGCGGCGTACGCCTCGGGCGTCATGTCGCCGGGGACGGCGCTGTGCAGCGCCGTGATGCCCGCGTCGCGGATGACGGACAGCTGCCGGTCGAGCGGCGGGGCGAGGGCGGGGTCGATCCAGCCCTCGGCGCTCGCCACCCATTGCAGGGGGTTGATGGCGAGGCGGTCCTGCCTGATCTTCATGTTCCGTGGTCCTTTCGGTGGGCGGTGCGCCGCTCAGAGGTCAGTGGCCAGAAGTCAGAGGGCGGTGCGCGGCGCGGGACGCGGGCAGGTGCTCGTCGGGACGAAGAAACGATCCTCCTGCTGGGAGACCTCGAACCCGGCGAGCACTTCGAGCGTGTGGAAGGCGAAGGCGGGGTTGGCCCGGTGCGGCTCACCGCCGAGCGCGCGGGCGAGGTCCCGCACCCCGAGCCCGCGGCGGTGCTGCTCGGCGGTGCCGACGGCGCCGAACAGCTCGGTGACCGGTGTCAGCACCTCCCACTCGGTGTCCCCGTGGCGCTTGACGCGTACGTCGCCGTCGAAGAAGTTGGGATTGGGCAGCGCGAGAGTGCCCTCGGTGCCGTAGATCTCGATGCGCGGCAGCTCGGTGTCCCAGACGTCGAAGCTCATCAGGACCGTGGCGATGGCACCGGAGGCGAAGGTCAGCGACGCGGAGGCGTGGGTGGGCACCTCGACGGTGACCTCGTCGACCACGCGGTCGGGGCTGGTGACCCGGCGGGTCCGTGCGCCGACCCGGGTCGCGGCGGACAACTGACGTACCGGACCGAGGCAGTTGACGAGGGCGGCCAGATAGTAGGGCCCCATGTCCATCACGGGCCCGCCACCCGGACCGTAGAAGGAGCGCGGGTCGGGGTGCCAGGTCTCGACGCGGCTGGAGCGTACGAAGGCGGTGGCGCCGACGGGCTCGCCGATCAGCCCGGTGTCGAGGGCGTGGCGCGCGGTCTGCACGGCGCTGCCGAGGAAGGTGTCGGGGGCCGAGCCGAGCAACCGCCCGCTGTCCGCGGCGGTTTCGAGGACTTCCCTGGCCTCCTCGACGGTCGCGGCCAGCGGCTTCTCCACATAGACGTGCTTGCCGGCCCGCAGTGCGGCGATGACGGTCTCCGCGTGGAAGCGCGGAGGGGTGATGTTGACGACGATCTCGACACGGTCGTCGTCGAGGAGTTCGGTGTCGTTCCCCCACGCCGGGATGGCGTGGTCGGCCGCGGCGCGCTCGGCGCGGGCCGTGTCGACATCGGCGATGCGGACCACGTCCAGCTCCGGGAAGGTGCGCAGGCCCTCGACGTACCGGCCCGATATGTTGCCCGCGCCCAGAATCCCGATGCGGTGCCGCGTGTGTTCCTGGCCCATGAATCTCCTGCGATCTCTTGTGCGTTGGCGGTGCCCTGCCAGGTCACCGACGGGCAGCGGTACGGATCCGGTACGGACCGGTGTGCGCGCCCGTGCGGGGTGTCGGGCGGTGTGATCAGCGGGCCGTCGTACGGCGACCGACCGCGGCCTGAACGCCGCGTTGCGCATCACCATCGTTTAGTTCGCGCATCGCGCACAAGAGAGGATTTTTAATTTTCTTAAAGGCCTAAAAGAAGGCATTGAACGGACGGTATGTCGCCGTAACATCGCTTACGTTCCGCCCGGGGAAAGGATTCATTGACGGACACAAGTTGGCAACATTAAGGTCACTCGAATGCATAAAGGCGAGGGCAACACAGCTGAGCCGACCCCACCGACGCCGGTGCCCGCCGCGCTCCACCGGGTGCTGGGCCTCGTCGTCTCCCGGGAGGCGACCAACCGCGCGGAGATCGCCCGCCGCAGCGGCCTGGCCCGGTCGACGGTGGGACAGCAGGTCGATCATCTCGTCGGGCGCGGCATCCTGCAGGAGCTGGAGTCCCGGCAGTCGGTGCGCGGGCGTCCGCCCCGGGTGCTGACGATCAGCCCGCGGGCCGGGACCATCGCCGTCGCGGACATCGACACCGGCGCGTCGCAGGTGGCCATCGCCGACCTGTCGCGGCGGCTGATCGCGCAGGACACCGTGGACATCCGGATCGACGCCGGGCCCCGGGCCGTGCTGGACGCGGTGAGCGAGCGGCTGCTGACCCTGCTGGAGAAGCACCGGCGCGATCCCCGCCGGGTGCGCTCGGTGGTGGTCGGCCTCCCGGGTCCCGTCGACTTCGAGCAGGGCTGCGCGGTGCAGCCGACGGGCATGCCCGGCTGGGACGGCCACTCGGTGAGCGACCATCTGCGGGAGCGTTTCCACGCGCCCGTGGTGGTCGACAACGACGTCAACCTGATGGCCCTCGGCGAAGCGGCGCAGGGTTCGTCGGGCACTCCCCTGCTCTGCGTCAAGATCTCCAGCGGGATCGGGGCCGGTCTCATCACGGCGGGCGGCGACGTGTACCGGGGCGCCGACGGAGCCGCCGGCGACATCGGCCACATCCGGGCCGTCGGCGCGGACAACGTGCTGTGCGCCTGCGGCAACGTCGGCTGCGTCGGGGCGATCGCCTCCCACCGGGCCATCCTGCGCACGCTCGGCATCCCCGAGTCGACCGACGACGACCCGCTGCACGGCGCCCGGGTCCTCGCGCAGCGCGTCGCCAAAGGGGATCCGCCCGCGCTGCACGCCGTACGGCAGGCCGCCACCGAGATCGGTGAGGTGGTGGCGATGCTGGTCCACATGTTCAACCCGCGCACCCTGGTCCTGGCCGGACCGCTGAGCGAGCTGCGCGACGATCTGCTCTCCGCCGTACGGGCCGTGGTCTACCAGCGGGCCCTGCCCCTCGCCACCCGCAAACTGACCATCACCACCAGCCGGCTCGGCCCCGGCTCCGGCCTTCACGGCGGCATCGCCCTCGCCACGCAGGACATCTTCAGCGCCCGGGGCATCGCCCGGCTGCTGGCCGACGAGACGGAGGAGGCGGAGGGGACCGCATAGACCGCATCAGGCCCCCGGGGCCGCCGGTGGCGTCAGATACCGGGCAGCGGGTCCTGTTCGGCCTCGCGGCGCCGGGTTCTGATCTCCGGCGCGGGCGGGTGGAGTTTGGCGTCGCAGGCGGGGCCGAGACCGGTGCGGCGCGAGGCCGTGCCGGTGAGCGGTCTGCCGCACATACGGCACCGGACGGGCCGGGGGCCGGCCGCGTCCGGCACGGAGCCGGGGAGCCGGCCGTCGGCGGCGGGCGGCGGGGGGTCGAGCGGTGTTTCGTCCACGGACCACCTCTACCAGCCCGGCCGCGGGGCGCCACGGTCACGGGTCCACAATGAGGGCGGACCACAGTCGAGCGAGGAGATCCCGATGACGCTGTACGACATCCCCCTGACGACCCTGACCGGCGAACCGACCTCCCTGGCCGCCTACGAGGGCCGGGCCGTCCTGCTGGTGAACGTGGCGTCCAAGTGCGGCCTCACCCCGCAGTACGCCGGCCTGGAGCGGCTCCAGCAGAGTTACGGGGAGCGCGGCTTCACCGTTCTCGGCGTGCCCTGCAACCAGTTCATGGGGCAGGAGCCCGGCACCGCGGACGAGATCCGGACGTTCTGCTCGACGACGTACGGCGTCAGCTTCCCGCTGCTCGCGAAGACGGATGTGAACGGGGAGACCCGGCACCCGCTCTACGCGGAGCTGACGAAGACGGCCGACGCCGCGGGCGAGGCGGGGGACGTCCAGTGGAACTTCGAGAAGTTCCTGATCTCCCCGAAGGGTGAGGTCGTCGCCCGGATCCGGCCGCGCACGGAGCCGGAGGACCCCGAGGTCGTCGCGGCCATCGAGGCCCAGCTCCCCGCCTGACACCCCGTCGGCCGGGTCCTCGACGGGATGCCCGTCCGGCTAGTCCCCGGCACCCGAGGACCCGGCATCCGAGGACCCGGCACCCCGGAACTACCGGATGGGCATCCCCGACAGGGTGCGGGCGATGACCAGCCGCTGAATCTCGCTCGTGCCCTCGAAAATGGTGTAGATCGCCGCGTCCCGGTGCATCCGCTCCACCGGGTACTCCCGGGTGAAGCCGTTGCCGCCGAGGATCTGCACCGCCTGCGCGGTGACCTGCTTCGCCGTCTCGCTCGCGTACAGCTTGGACATCGAGCCCTCGGCCGCGGTGAACGGCTTGCCCGTGGTGGCCATCCAGGACGCGCGCCAGACCAGCAGCCGGGCGGCGTCGATACGGGTGCGCATGTCGGCCAGCTGGAAGGCGATGCCCTGGTTGTCGATGATCGGGCGGCCGAACTGACTGCGGGTCTTCGCGTAGTCGAGCGCGACCTCGTACGCGGCGCGCGCCGTGCCCACCGCCATCGCGCCGACGGCCGGGCGGGACGCCTCGAAGGTCGCCATGGCGGCGTTCTTCACGCGTTCGCTGTCGTCCTTGCCGCTGCCGCCCGCGGCGGCCGCCGCGGCCCGCTCACGCGCCCGCGCGAGGCGCTCGTCCAGCTTCTCCTTCCCGCCGAGCAGGCAGTGCCCGGGGACCCGTACGTCCTCCAGGACGACCTCGGCGGTGTGGGAGGCGCGGATGCCGTGCTTCTTGAACTTCTGGCCCTGGGAGAGGCCCGGGGTGCCCGGCGGGACGATGAAGGAGGCGTGCCCCTTCGTGCCGAGTCCGGCGTCGACGACGGCGACCACGACATGGACGTGGGCGATACCGCCGTTGGTGGCCCAGGTCTTGGTGCCGTTCAGCACCCACTCGTCCTTGGCCTCGTCGTACACCGCGCGGGTGCGCATGGCGCCGACGTCGGAGCCCGCGTCGGGCTCCGAGGAGCAGAAGGCGGCGAGCTTCACGTCGTCGGGGTCGCCGTACATCTGCGGGATCCAGGTGCCGACCTGTTCCTCGGTGCCGTTGGCGAGGACACCGACGGCCGCCAGCCCCGTACCGACGATGGACAGCGCGATGCCCGCGTCACCCCAGAAGAGCTCCTCCATCACCAGCGGGATCCCCAGCCCCGTGGGGTCGAAGAACTGCTGGGCGTAGAAGTCCAGGGAGTAGATGCCGAGTTTGGCCGCCTCCTGGATGACCGGCCAGGGGGTCTCCTCACGCTCGTCCCACTCGGCGGCGGCGGGGCGGATGACATCGGCGGCGAAGCCGTGCAGCCAGTCACGGACCTGCCTCTGGTCGTCGTTGAGATCGAGCGTGAACCCGGTCATGTTCCCCTCCAGCACCACGTCACCCACGGTGTCGTTCCAGAATGTTACTTGCGGTAACAGCAGTCTGTTACTCATAAGTAGGGGATGTCAACCGGCCACCTTCTGATCAGCATTGACGGCGGGCAGGGTGTTACGTTGCCCGGGCGTCACGCAATCGCACGGGCGGGGAGACACACCTATGGAGAGCACACAGCAGGCCGAGCAGCAGCGCTCGGCCCGGCAGCGGCGCCGGCAGCTCCTGGAGGCCGCCGACCGGGTGGTGCTCAGGGACGGCCCGGGAGCCTCCATGAACGCCATCGCCGCGGAGGCCGGCATCACCAAGCCGATCCTCTACCGCCACTTCGGCGACAAGGGCGGACTGTACCGGGCGCTGGCCAAGCGCCATACGGACGCCCTGCTCGACGCGTTGCGGGCCGCGCTGGACGCGCCCGCCGGGCGGCGCGAGCGGGTGGAGGCCACGCTGGACACGTATCTCGCCGCGATCGAGGCGAGACCCCAGGTCTACCGGTTCCTGATGCATCCGGCCGAGGACACCCAGCTCCCGGAGCAGGGCTTCGACGTCGGCCGCCACTCGGCCCCGCTGCTGCGTCGGCTCGGCGAGGAACTGGCCAAGGTCATAGAGGACCGCGTCGACCTCGGCCCCGGCAGCGAGCAGCTCGCCCGGGTCTGGGGCCACGGCATCGTCGGCATGATGCACGGCGCCGGGGACTGGTGGCTCGGGGAACGCCCCTGCCCGCGCGAGCAGTTGGTGCGCAGCCTGGCGGATCTGCTCTGGGGCAGGCTGGCGGAGGTCGACGACCGCGCGGGCGGCCCCGGCTTCTGAGCCGGTACGGCACGGGCGTACGTCCGCGGCGTACTCGGCCGCACGGCGGTCCGGTAGGTCCGCGGCGTACCGGCCCGCACGGCGGGCAGGACAGGACCGGCGCCCCGGGTCACGGCATGGCCCCCCGGGTCACGGCGCGGCCGGCCGGCCCGTGGCCCAGGGCGCCCGGCGCGCCGCCCGGAGGGTTCTGGAGCGCCGCCATCCGGTGAGCCGGTCGGAGTAGAGGGTGCCCTCCAGATGGTCGCATTCGTGCTGGAGGCAGCGGGCGAAGAATCCCCGGCCCTCCACCCTGACCGGCGCGCCGTCCAGGGTGAAGCCCTCCACGACGGTGTGGTCGTACCGCTCCGTCCCCGCCTCGATGCCCGGCAGGGACAGACAGCCCTCGGGCCCGCGCAGCACGATGTCGTCCGCCTGGACCAGCCGGGGATTGACGAGGTGTCCGAGATGGCGGACGTCCTCGTCGTCCGGGCAGTCGTACACGAACACCCGCCGGGGAACGCCGATCTGGTTCGCGGCGAGCCCGACCCCCCGGGCGGCGTACATCGTCGCGAACAGATCCTCGACCAGCGCGCCGAGCGCGGGACCGAAGTCGGTGACGGGTTCACAGGGCGCGTGCAGGACGGGATCTCCGAGCAATCTCATGGCTCGTACTCGCCCGGTACTGCCGGGGATCGGACGGTTTCGCATGACGGTCAGGGTACGGTCCACGGTGAACCCCGCGATCTGCGCGGTGCCGCGGTTCGGGGCCCTGGCCTGATCTCGATAGGCTGGCCCACGGACCGACGCAAGGAGGATCAAGGCGATGTCAGGCAACACGGACCCGCTGACGCCGCGGGCCAAGCTGGCCGTGACGGCGGGCAAAGCCGCGGCGGCGGTGTCGCGCGCCGCAGGCCGCGGCAGCGGATCGGTGATCGGCGGGAAGGTGGCGCTCCGGCTCGACCCGGATCTGCTGGGCCGGCTGGCGCAGCATCTCGACGTCATCCTCGTGTCGGCGACCAACGGGAAGACCACGACCACCCGGCTGATCGCCGAGGCCCTGCGGGCCGCCGGCCCCGTGGTGTCGAACGCGCTCGGCGCCAACATGCCGGCCGGTATCACCTCGGCCCTCGCCGGCGGCTCGGACGCCCGGTTCGGTGTGATCGAGGTCGACGAGAAGTACCTCGCCGGCGTGGCCAGGGACACCACCCCCAAGGCCATCGCGCTGCTCAACCTCTCCCGCGACCAGCTCGACCGCGCCGCGGAGACCCGGATGCTCGCCGAGAAGTGGCGGGAGGGCCTGGCCGGCACGAAGTCCGTCGTCATCGCCAACGCGGACGACCCGCTGATCGTCTGGGCCGCCTCCTCCTCGCCCAACGTGGTCTGGGTGGCGGCGGGGCAGGAGTGGAAGGACGACGCCTGGTCGTGCCCCTCCTGCGGCGGTGTGATGCAGCGCCCCGGCGACGACTGGTTCTGCGGCGAGTGCGGCTTCCGCCGGCCGCCGCCGAGCTGGGCGCTCCACGGCGACCACGTCCTCGACCCGCACGGCTCCGCCTGGCCGATCCACCTCCAGCTCCCGGGCCGCGCCAACAAGGCGAACGCGGCGACCTCCGCGGCCGTCGCGGCGACCTTCGGGGTGCCGCCGCAGGTGGCGCTGGAGCGGATGTACCAGGTGCAGGCGGTCGCCGGCCGGTACGACGTGGTCTCGTTCCTCGGCCGCGACCTGCGGCTGCTGCTCGCCAAGAACCCGGCGGGCTGGCTGGAGACGTTCTCGCTCATCGACCCGCCGCCCACGCCGGTCATCCTCGCCGTCAACGCGCGCGGCGCCGACGGCACGGACACCTCGTGGCTGTGGGACGTGGACTACACCCGGCTGGCGGGCCACCCGATCTTCGTGATCGGGGACCGCAAGCTGGACCTCGCCGTACGTCTGGAGGTCGCGGGCCTGGACTTCCGGGTCTGCGAGACGCCCGACGAGGCCGTGCGGATGGCACCGCCCGGCCGTATCGAGGCGATCGCCAATTACACGTCGTTCCAGGATCTGCGCAGACGGGTGGGCAACTGAAGCCATGTCGGGATACATGACTCCCCGGAACCCGGAAGGACGAAGAATGAGCGACAACAGCCTGCGGCTGGTGTGGATCTACCCCGATCTGCTGAGCACCTACGGCGACCAGGGCAACGCTCTCGTGGTGGAGCGCCGGGCGCGCCAGCGCGGCCTCGGGGTCACACGGGTGGACGTACGCAGCGACCAGCCGGTGCCGACCTCCGGCGACATCTATCTGATCGGCGGCGGCGAGGACCGGCCCCAGCGGCTGGCGGCGGAGCGGCTGCGCCGCGACGGCGGGCTCAGCCGGGCTGTGTCCAACGGGGCCATCGTGTTCTCGGTCTGCGCCGGTTACCAGATCCTCGGGCACGAGTTCATCAACGACCTGGGCGAGCGCGAGGCCGGTCTCGGGCTGCTCGACGTGATCTCCACCCGCGGCGAGGGCGCGCGGTGCGTCGGCGACGTACTGGCGGACATCGACCCGCGGCTGAACCTGCCGCAGCTCACCGGTTTCGAGAACCACCAGGGCATCACCCACCTCGGCCCGGCGGCCCGGCCGTTCGCGCGGGTCCAGCTCGGCCGGGGCAACGGCACGGGCGACGGCACGGAGGGCGCGTACAACGACACCGTCTTCGGTACGTACATGCACGGCCCGGTGATGGCGCGCAACCCGCAGATCGCGGACCTGCTGCTGAAGCTGGCCCTCGATGTGAACGCGCTGCCGCCGACGGACGACCGGTGGTACGAGGCGCTGCGCGCCGAGCGGGTCGCCGCGGCGACCCAGCCCGCCTGATCGGCGCCCCGGCCCTGACCAGCGGCCCGGCCTGCCCGGCCGACGCCCCGGTCGGCGGCCCGGTCGGTCACCACCGCGCCCGGCGGTCCCCGGGCCCGGCCTCGCCCCGCGTCCGCCTGTCCAGCAGGCGGACGCGGGGTTTCGGTCCCCCCGGCGGCCGCCGGTAGGCTGGCGAAGATCTGGCCTGACAAGGGCGTCCGGCCGTCGGCCCACGTTGCAAAGGTAATCCGGGCTATGCGAATTGGTGTGCTCACGTCAGGCGGCGACTGTCCCGGCCTCAACGCCGTGATCAGGTCCGTCGTGCACCGGGCCGTCGTCGACCACGGCGACGAGGTGATCGGCTTCCACGACGGCTGGAAGGGCCTCCTGGAGTGCGACTACCGCAAGCTCGACCTCGACGCGGTGGCCGGCATCCTGGCCCGCGGCGGCACCATCCTCGGCTCGTCCCGTGTCCAGCCCGCGCATCTGCGCGACGGCGTGGAGCGGGCCAGGGGCCATGTCGCCGATCTCGGGCTCGACGCGATCATCCCGATCGGCGGTGAGGGCACGCTCAAGGCCGCGCATCTGCTCTCTGAGGCCGGTCTGCCGATCGTCGGCGTACCGAAGACCATCGACAACGACATCGCCTCGACCGACGTGACCTTCGGTTTCGACACGGCCGTCGGGGTCGCGACCGAGGCGCTCGACCGGCTCAAGACGACCGCCGAGTCGCACCAGCGCGTGCTGATCGTCGAGGTCATGGGCCGGCACACCGGCTGGATCGCGCTGCACTCCGGCATGGCGGCGGGCGCGCACGCCATCGTGGTGCCCGAGCGGCCCTTCGACATCGGTGAGCTGACCGAGGTGGTCGGCAAGCGGTTCTCGGCGGGCAAGCGGTTCGCGATCGTCGTGGTCGCGGAGGGCGCGAAGCCGCGCGAGGGCTCGATGGAGTTCGAGGTCGGCGGCAAGGACATGTACGGCCACGAGCGGTTCGCGGGCGTCGCCCGGCAGCTCTCGATCGAGCTGGAGGAGCGCCTCGGCAAGGAGGCCAGGCCCGTCATACTCGGGCACGTCCAGCGCGGCGGCACGCCCACCGCGTACGACCGGGTGCTGGCGACCCGGTTCGGCTGGCACGCGGTCGAGGCGGCGCACCGCTCCGAGTTCGGCATGCTGACGGCGCTGCGCGGCACGGACATCGTGATGGTCCCGCTGGGCGAGGCCGTGGAGACCCTCAAGACGGTGCCGCCGGAGCGGTACGCCGAGGCGGAGTGCGTGCTCTGACCCGCCCCCGGCCCCTCCCCCGGCCTCCGGTACGGGACGGACCGCCCCCGGTCGCGATCGCGGCCGGGGGCGGTTCTAGTCTGGTGCGGACGACCGGCGCGTGAACCACCGCCGGTGGGCGGCGGGCGCGGCGGAGGACGGCGGGCACCGCGGTCACGGCCACGGGAAGCACCGGGAGCGCACGGATGGATCACAGCGGGCACGGCATGACCATGGATCTGCCGCCGTTCACGCTGGGACGAGGGCTGGAGTACTCCCCCGACCTCTTCTTCCTGACCGGCTTCCTGGTCGCGCTCGCCCTGTACGGCTGGGGCGTCGTCCGGCTGCGCCGGCGCGGCGACGGCTGGGGGGTGGGCCGGACCGTCGCCTTCGTCCTCGGGGTGCTGACCATCGCGCTGGTGATGTGCACCGGGCTGAACGACTACGGCATGGTCATGTTCAGCGTGCACATGGTCCAGCACATGGTGATCAGCATGGTCTCGCCGATCCTGCTGCTGCTCGGCGCCCCGGTGACACTGGCGCTGCGCGCCCTGCCGGTCGCGGGCCGGGGCAGCGACGGGAGCAGCCGGAAGGGGCCGCGCGAGCTGCTGCTGGCGCTGCTGCACAGCCGGTACGTACGGGTGGTCACGCACCCGGCCTTCACCATCCCGCTCTTCATCGCGAGCCTGTACGGGCTCTACTTCACCCCGCTCTTCGACTTCCTGATGGAGTCCAAGGCCGGGCACATCGCGATGATGGTGCACTTCCTCGCCGTCGGACTGGTCTTCTTCTGGCCGATCATGGGGATCGACCCGGGGCCGCACCGGCCCGGGTATGTGATGCGGATGCTGGAGCTGTTCGCCGGGATGCCGTTCCACGCGTTCTTCGGCATCGCGCTGATGATGGCGAGCGAGCCGATGGTCAAGGCGTACGAGAACCCGCCCGCCTCGCTCGGGATCGATGCCCTCGCCGACCAGAACGCGGCCGGCGGCATCGCCTGGGCGTTCAGCGAGATCCCGTCCGTGCTGGTCCTGGTCGCACTGGTCTACCAGTGGTACCACTCGGAGCAGCGGCAGGCCCGGCGCACCGACCGGGCCGCGGACCGGGACGGCGACAAGGAGCTGGCGGAGTACAACGCCTACCTGGCCTCGCTCCAGGCCCGGGGGCGGTAGCGCGAACCCGGGTCGCCGGGCGACGATGGGCGTCATGGCCCCGGCCTGGAGGAGGACGCGTATGTCCGGATCCACGAAGACTATGGGTGTGGTGACCGTCGGCGCGCTGGTGGTGGTCACGGGGTACACGGCGGCGCTGGGCAGCAACGGCTGGCTGTGGTTCGGGTGGGTGGTCCTGGGGCTGGTGACGCTCGGCCTCGCCGTGGCCCGCGGCCACTGAGAGCGTCCGGCTCCCGCCGAGCACATCCCGCCAATGCGCAACCTCCCGGTTGCACAACAGTCCGATGAGTGCAACTCTTGAGTTGCACGTCAGAACTGTTTCCTCGGAGCTGCTTCCACCGGGAGGTTTCTCATGTCCACATCCGACGACCGCATCGAGCGCGAGGTCTTCATCGCGGCGCCCCCGGAGCGCGTCTGGGCGGTCCTCACCGAACCGGAACACGTCGGCTCGTGGTTCGGGCAGGGTGAGCCGACGCCCGTCGATCTGCGCCCCGGCGGGATCATGTTCCTGGACCACGGGAAGTTCGGCGAGTTCCGTACGGTCATCGTGAAGGTCGATCCGCCGCGCCACTTCTCGTACCGCTGGGCGAGCGCGTACCCCGGCGAGGTGGCCGACGAAGGGAACTCCACCCTCGTGGAGTTCACGCTCACGTCCGAGGGCGAGGGGACCCGGCTGCGGGTGGTGGAGACCGGCTTCGCCGCTATCGTGATCCCCGAGGAGCGGCGGGACACCGCCTCCAAGGAGAGCCACACGGGGGGCTGGACGGACATGGTCGGCGTCATCAGGGATTACGCGGAGCGGCTCGGCGCATGACGACGGACTCCGCCGGCGGGGACCCCGGGCAGGCCGCGCCCGGTTCCGGCGGCGGCACCGCCGCCGGAACCGGTCAGGACGCGGTGGCGGAGGTGCTCGCCGCGCTGGCGGACCCGACCCGGCGCCGGATACTCGACGCCCTGGCGGCGCACGGCGAGGCGACCGCGACGGTGCTGGCCGGGGAGCTGCCGGTCAGCCGGCAGGCCATCGTCAAGCATCTCGGCGTCCTGGACCGGGCCGGTCTGGTCACCGGACACCGGGAGGGGCGCGAGGCGCGGTACGCGGTACGCCCCGACCGGCTCAGTGTGACCGCGCGCTGGATGGACCGGGTCGCGGCCGACTGGGACGCCCGGCTGGCCACCATCAAGCGGCTCGCCGAGGCGGCGGCTCCGCCGGACGACGGAGCAACGGCGGCCGGAGCCTGACGCCCCGCGGCACATGCACCCGTACGGTGTGCACGTGCTGCGGGGCGTCAGGCTCCGGCCGCCG
>NZ_JBHURV010000073.1:0-16514 GCF_042673865.1 Streptomyces sp. NPDC056987 | reverse complement strand
ATCCCCGCCCGCCGGGGGCGCGCGGGGCCCCCCCGCCGCCCCCCCGGTGCCCGGGGCTCCGTGCGTGCCCGGCCCGTGGCCATGGTCGCCGGAGGGCACACCCATGCAGACGCGGCGTACGACGATCAGCAGATACGCGGCGGTCAGCAGGGTGCCGAACCCGGCGACGGCCATGAAGGTGAGGAAGGCGGGGCGGCTCAGCCCCTCCGCCGGGTCGAACGCGCCGAACAGGGCAAGCATCTCGCCCCAGAACCCGGCGAGGCCCGGCAGCCCGAGGGAGGCGACCGCGGCGAAGGCGAACAGTCCGCCGAGGCGGGGGGCGCGGCCGTACAGCGCGGCGCCGGTCGCCCCGGCGAGGGTGTCGAGGTCGGCGGTGCCGTACCGGTCCTTGAGGGCGCCGACCAGGAAGAAGAGCAGGCCGGTGACGAGGCCGTGGGCGATGTTGGCGAAGAGCGCGCCGTTCACGCCGGTCGGCGTCATCGTGGCGATGCCGAGCAGGACGAAGCCCATGTGGCCGACGGAGGAGTAGGCGATCAGGCGTTTGAGGTCGCCGCCGGCGCCTTCCTTGGCGAGGGCGAGGCAGGCGAGGGAGCCGTAGATGATGCCGACGACGGCGAGGGCGGCGAGGTAGGGGGCGAAGACCCGCATGCCCTCGGGGGCGATCGGCAGGACGATCCGGACGAATCCGTACGTACCCATCTTGAGCAGTACGCCGGCGAGGAGCACGGAGCCGACGGTCGGCGCGGCGGTGTGGGCGTCCGGCAGCCAGCTGTGCAGGGGCCACATCGGCGTCTTCACGGCGAGCCCGAGACCGATCGCCAGAACGGCGGTGACCTGCACGGATGTGCTGAGTTCTGACCCGTTGTCAGTGGCGAGTGCCATCATGTCGAATGTGCCCGCGCTGAGCCCGATCAGGAGCAGCCCGAGCAGCATGACGACGGATCCGAGCAGTGTGTAGAGGATGAACTTCCAGGCGGCGGCCTGCCGGCCGCCGGTGACGCCTTCCGAGCCGCCCCAGCGGGCGATGAGGAAGTACATCGGGATGAGCACCATCTCGAAGGCCAGGAAGAACAGGATCAGATCGAGGACGGCGAAGGTCGCCAGCGTGCCGGATTCGAGCACGAGCAGCAGGGCGACGAATGCCTTGGGCGAGGGGCCCTGGGGCATCTTGAAGTAGCTGTAGAGCGCGCAGAGGAAGGTCAGCAGCGCGGTCAGGACCAGAAGGGGGAGTGAGATGCCGTCGACGCCGAGGTGGATCCGCACGTCCAGTGCCGCGATCCAGCTGATGTCCGTGGTGGCCTGCATCCTCGACGGCTGGTCGTGGTCGAAGCCGAGCGCGAGGACGATCGCGGCGATGAGGACCGCGCCGGTGACGGTCACGCCGTGGCGCAGGACGGCCTGGTCGGGGCTGGTGCCCCGGAGCCCGGGCGGCGCCGGGAGCAGGGCCGCGACGGCGCCGACGAGCGGTCCGACGATGATCAACGCGAGAAGGAACTGCATCACGGACTCACTGATATCGATCACGGCTCACGCTCCGGCGGCGACGAGTACGGCGGCGATCGCCAGGACGACGGACCCGGCCAGCAGGGCGCCGAGGTAGGTCTGCACATTGCCGGTCTGCGCACGGCGCACGGCGGCACCCAGCCACCGCGTGCCGGTGCCCGCACCGCGTACGTAGGTGTCGACGACCTCGCGGTCGAGGAAGCGGACCAGCTCGGCGGCGGCCAGGACGGGTCGTACGAACAGGTGGTGGTAGACGGCGTCGAGGTGGAAGCCGGATGCGGCGTGGCGGTGGAGCGGGCCCAGCAGCAGCCGTCCGGGGTCGGCCGGGTCGTCGGCCGCCGAGATCGAGCCGTAGGTGGCGGTGTGGGTCTCGATGGCTTCCGCCTCGGTGAGCGCGGGCTCGGTGTGGGGGTGCGCGGTGACGGCGCCCATCGGTGTACGGGCGGCGAGCGCCGTGGTGTGACGCCAGCAGCCGTAGGTGATCAGTCCGCCGACGAGCCCGGCGCCGGTGCCCAGGACGGAGGTGGTGAGGTTCGGGGCGAGGCTGTGGCCGTCGAACCACTCGGCGAGGTAACCGACGGTCAGACCGAATCCGAGGGAGGGCAGGGCCAGCACCCACAGGACCGCGCTCATGGACACGGGCTGCCTGCCGTGGTCGGGGGCCTCGGCACCGTGGCCGCGGAAGGTAAGAAGCCAGAGGCGGGTGGCGTACGCGGCGGTGAGGAGGGCGGTGAGGAGTCCGGCGGCCAGCACCGTCCAGCCCGCGGCGCCGGGGGCGGCGGACTCGTCGAGGGCGGCGTGCTCGGCGGCGACCAGGACGGATTCCTTGGAGAAGAAGCCGGCGAAGGGAGGGATCGCGGCGAGCGCGAGCAGGGCGACGGTCATCGTCCAGTACGCGTCGGGGATGCGCCGGGGCAGGCCGCGCATCCGGGACATGGTGGCCAGCGAGTTGGTGCCGGCGGCGTGGATGACGACGCCGGCGCCGAGGAAGAGGAGGGCCTTGAACGCACCGTGCGAGACGAGGTGGAAGACGGCCGCGCTCCGGTCGCCCACGGCCAGAGCGCCCGACATGTAGCCGAGCTGACCGATGGTCGAGTAGGCGAGGACCCGCTTGATGTCGTCCTGGGCGAGGGCGGCGAGCGCCGAGCCGACCATGGTGACCGCGGCCATCACGGCCAGGACGACCAGCGCCGCCTCCGAGGCGGCGAAGACCGGGAGGAGCCGGGCGATGAAGTAGATGCCGGCCGCGACCATGGTGGCGGCGTGGATCAGCGCGGAGACGGGCGTGGGGCCCGCCATCGCGTCGGGCAGCCAGGTGTGCAGGGGGAACTGCGCGGACTTGCCCGCCACCCCGGCGAGCAGGAGCAGCGCGACGAGGGTGGGGTGGTCGAGGCCGCCGTCGGCGACGGTCCGCAGGATGCCGGTGATGCGGAACGTGCCGGCGTCGGTGGCGAGCGCGAACAGACCGATCAGGAAGGGGACGTCGCCGAGCTTGGTGACCAGGAACGCCTTGAGGGAGGCGGCGCGCGCCTCGGGCGTCTCCCAGTAGTGGCCGACGAGGAAGTACGAGCAGATGCCCATGATCTCCCAGCCGACCAGCAGCACCATCAGGTCGCCCGAGTAGACGACGAGCAGCATCGCGGAGGTGAAGAGTGAGACCAGAGCGGCGTACGAGGGGTAGCGCGCGTCACCGCGCAGATAGCCCGTCGAGTAGATCTGCACGCACGACGCGACGACGCCGACGAGGACGGCGACCAGGGCCGCGAAGCCGTCGATATACAGGGCGAGGTCGATGGGGACCGAGCCGGTGGGGGTGAGCTGGGTCGCGGCTTCCAGCGGCGCCTTGCCGCTGCCCGCGCCACCGCCCTGGTGTACGGCCACGGCCACCGCGAGCGCGGCGGCGGCCAGGGTCGGCAGGACGGCCAGGGGGCGGACGAACCCGGGTGCGGTACGGCCGAGCAGCAGCCCGGCGACGGCGCCCAGGAACGGCAGGACGGGGACGAGGACGGCGAGGGTCGTGGTGGTCACGCGGTGGCCTCAGTCTTCTGCGTCGGAGCCTGCTGCGCCGGGGTGGTGGCCCCGTCGGGGCCCTCGGCGGTGTCGCGGAGCCGGTCGATGTCCGAGGTGCCGCGGTTGCGGTACACCATCAGCACGATGGCCAGGCCGATGCCGATCTCCGCGGCGGCGATGGCGATGACGAAGAGGGTGAGCGCCTGGCCGGTGTGCAGGGCGTCGCGGAGCCAGACGTCGAAGGCGACGAGGTTGAGGTTGACAGCGTTGAGCATCAGCTCGACGGACATCAGGACGAGGATCGCGTTGCGGCGCGCGAGCACCCCGTACAGGCCGACGCAGAACAGGAGGGCCGCGAGCACGGCGGGATAGGCGAGATGCATCAGCGCCGCTCCTTGCGGGACAGGACGATCGCACCGACGAGGGCGGCCAGCAGGAGCACGGAGAGCGCCTCGAAGGGCAGCACCCAGTTCCGGAACAGGAACGCTCCCGTGACCTCGGTGGAGCCCTGGGCGGGGCCCCGCAGGTCGATCCAGGTCGTACGGAACGCGTCGACGACGACCCAGACCAGACAGACGGCGGCGACGGAGGCCACCGCGAGCGCGAGCGGGCGGTTGCCCGAGTCGGCGTCCGGGGAGCGGCCGATGGGCGCCTTGGTGAGCATCAGCCCGAAGAGAAGGAGGACCACCACGGAACCGAGATAGATCAGGACCTGCACCCAGGCGATGAACTCCGCCGTCAGCAGGAGGTACTCGACGGCCAGGCCGCCGAGCGCGACGACCAGCCAGAGGGCGGCGTGCACCAGTTGCTTGGTGGTGACGGTGATCAGGGCCGCGCCGAGGGTGACCAGGCCGACGAGGACGAAGGCGATCTCGACGCCGGACGGTGACAGGAACGCGTGGCCGTCGGCCGCCGCGGTCAGTGCGGGGCTCACTCCCCTGCCTCCCGCTCCTGCTGGGCCGCCGCGGCGAGCTTCTCCGCGGTCTTGCGGGCGGCGCCGAGCTCCTTGGGCTCCTCGGCGGCGGGGTCGAGCGCGGGGGGCGCCGGCACCGTCCACATCCACTCGCGGAGCTTGTCCCGCTCGTGGGTGAGTTCGCGGATGTCGGTCTCCGCGTACTCGAACTCCGGTGACCAGAACAGCGCGTCGAAAGGACAGACCTCGATACAGATACCGCAGTACATGCAGAGCGCGAAGTCGATGGCGAAGCGGTCGAGGACGTTACGGCTGCGCTCGCGGCCCCCGGGGGCGGCGGCCGGGACCGTCTCCTTGTGGGAGTCGATGTAGATGCACCAGTCGGGGCACTCACGGGCGCAGAGCATGCAGACCGTGCAGTTCTCCTCGAACAGGCCGATCACGCCCCGGGTGCGGGGCGGGAGTTCGGGCTGTGCCTCGGGGTACTGCGCGGTGACGGTCTTCTTCGTCATCGTCCGCAGGGTGACGGCGAGGCCCTTGGCCAGGCCGGATCCGGGGATCGGGGACATGGTTAGCTGATCGCCACCTTCACGATGCCGGTGAGCGCGATCTGCGCGAGAGCGAGGGGGATGAGGACGGTCCAGGCCAGTTTCTGGAGCTGGTCCTCGCGCAGCCGCGGGTAGCTGACCCGCAGCCAGATCACGACGAAGGCGAGGACGGCGGTCTTGAGGAGGGTCCAGACCCAGCCGAGTCCGTCGGCGCCGAGCGGACCGTGCCAGCCGCCGAGGAAGAGGACGGTGGTCAGCCCGCACAGGACGACGATGCCCGCGTACTCGGCGAGCAGGAAGAGGGCGAAGCGCAGCCCGGTGTACTCGGTGTAGGCGCCGAAGATGATCTCGGAGTCGGCGACCGGCATGTCGAAGGGCGGCCGCTGGAGTTCCGCGAGGCCCGCGGTGAAGAAGACCAGCGCGCCGACGATCTGCCAGGGCAGCCACCACCACTCGAAGGCGTCGAGGATGCCGGGCAGGGAGACGGTGCCGGCGGCCATCGCGACGGACGCGGCGGCGAGCAGCATCGGCAGTTCGTACGCGAGGAGCTGGGCGGCGGTGCGCAGCCCCCCGAGGAGGGAGAACTTGTTGGCCGAGGCCCAGCCCGCCATGAGCGAGCCGAGCACGCCGATGCCCATCACGGCGAGCACGAAGAAGATGCCCGCGTCGACGACCTGGCCGACCGCGCCCTCGCCGGGACCGACCGGGATCACGAGGACGACGAGGAGGTACGGGAGGAGCGCGACGGCCGGGGCGAGCTGGAAGACCCGGCGGTCGGCGTCGGCCGGGACGACGTCCTCCTTCTGCGCGAACTTCACCCCGTCCGCGACGAGCTGGGCCCAGCCGTGGAAGCCACCCGCGTGCATGGGGCCGAGGCGGCCCTGCATATGGGCCATCACCTTGTGTTCGGTCTGGCCGACCACGAGGGGGACGACCATGAACACGGCGAAAACGACGAGCAGTCGGAGGGCGACGTCGAGTACGTCGTTCACGCGTCTCCTTCCGGTTCCTGTTCCTGACGCTCGGGCTGGGGGGCGGGCTCGGGCTGTTCCGGCTGCGACTGCGGTTTCGTTTCCGGTTCTGTCTCGTCCGTGGCCGGGCCCGGCCGGCGCCAGGGCGCGTCCGGGGCGGTCGGTTCGGGGCGCTGGGAGGTGGAGCCCTCGGAGACGCTCCGCGCCCGGCGGGCCGGGCGGTCACCGGCGGCGGCCCCGCCTCCGGCACGGGCTCCGGGCCCGCCTCCGGCCCGGGCGCCGCGTGCGGGGCGGGCCGGGGCCGACGGGAGCTGGCCCTTCAGGGGGCCCCATTCGTTCGGGTCGGGAACGCCCGGCGGGAGCATCTGGCGGCGCTTGGGGCCGCCGTGCTCCGACTCGCCCGGCTCCTTGGCGCCCGGCCACGCCTTCGCGACGCGGGCCGCGAGGACGAAGTCCTTGCGCAGCGGGTGCCCCTCGAACTCCTCGGGGAGCAGGAGCGGCGCGAGGTTCGGGTGGCCGGAGAAGGTGACGCCGAACATCTCGTGCGTCTCCCGCTCGTGCCAGCCCGCGCCCGCGTAGACCCCGACGGCGGTGGGCAGGACGGCCGCCTCGTGCGGGACGGTCGTACGGACGAGCAGGCGGCGGACCCTGCCGGGGCCGACGGCGGCGACGTGCGCGCAGACCCGGAAGCCGGTGCCCGGTTCGTCGACGGCGCTCAGCCAGTCGAAGTACGTGCACCCGAGGGTGGACCGGGCGGTTTCGAGGGCGTCGAGCCAGGACGCGGCGGGCACATAGACCGTGAGCAGGTCGTACGCCAGCTCGGCCGTGGCCCCCTCGCCGAAGATCTCGGCGGCGGCGTCGGGCAGCCGGTCGTACGCGGCGGCGGATGTCTGGTCGGAGGCGGTCACGACGCGGGCTCCCCCGTCGTGCCCGTATCCGTATCCGTATCCGTCCCCGCACTCGTGTCCGTGCCGGGGAGGGGCGGGGGCGGCACCAGGCCGCTGCGCAGTGCGGCGGTGGAGGGGCCGCCGCCCGTCGCGTACCGCTCCCGGAGCGATTCGCGGGCGATCTTCTCCTGGAGCTTCAGGATGCCCTGGAGCAGCGCCTCCGGGCGCGGCGGGCAGCCCGGTACGTAGACGTCGACCGGGATGATCTGGTCGACGCCCTTCGTCACGGAGTAGGAGTCCCAGTAGGGGCCGCCGCAGTTGGAGCAGGCGCCGAAGGAGATCACGTACTTGGGCTCGGGCATCTGCTCGTACAGCCGCTTGACGGCGGGGGCCATCTTGTCCGTGACCGTGCCGGAGACCACCATCAGATCCGCCTGGCGCGGCCCCGGCGCGAAGGGGATCACGCCGAGCCGGATGAAGTCGTGCCGGGCCATGGAAGCGGCGATGAACTCGATCGCGCAGCAGGCGAGCCCGAAGTTGAAGACCCAGAGGCTGTAGCGGCGGCCCCAGTTGAGGACGACCTTCATCGGCTCGGGCGCCAGCCGGGAGAGCACCCCGAGGCGCTTCGGCTCCGGCAGCGGTACGGGCCCGGCGACCGGAGCGGCACTGGGGTCGGCAGCCGGACCGGGGCCCGGGACGGCGGGGGTCACGTCCATTCCAGGACGCCCTTCTTCCATGCGTAGAGCAGTCCCACGGCCAGGAAGCCGAGGAAGACGAACATCTCGACCAGCGTCGTGGCGCCGTACCCGGGCGCGGCGAACACCGTCGCCCACGGGAACAGGAAGATCGAGTCGACCGCGAAGATCACGTAGAGGAACGCGTACACGTAGTAGCGGACCTGCGTGTGGGCCCAGCCCTCGCCCACCGGGTCCACTCCGCATTCGTACGTGAGCAGTTTCTCCGGCGTCGGCACCACCGGCCGCAGCAACCGGCCCGCGGTGAAGGCGACGGCGACGAACACCACACCGACGACCGCGAGCAGCCCGACGACCGAATAGCTCTGGAAGTAGTCCGACGCGAGAACGGTCGGTTGCGACACGTCCGCCTTCTCCCTGGCCTCGTAGCGGCTCATCGACTCGACCGTCGATGTCTTCGACGGTCCGTGATCTGTACGCACGGGAGTCTAGGCCCTGTTAAAGAACTGGTAAGCAGCCCCGTCTCACCTAGTCGAATAAGTCCGATGTATTCAGTGATCGAATGCGACCGGCGACCGTGTGCTCGGGGCGCCGGGCTGTTGGTTGCGCCAGACAGCGGCGGCCACGGCGAGGATGCGCTGGGCGAGACGGACGGCGACGCCCTGGAAGGTCCGTCCGCCGTGCTGCTCCAGGTCCGACTGCCCCTTGAGGGTGTCGTTCACGGACTCGATCAGCTGCCGCACCCACTTGAGCGGTCGGTAATTCCGGTCGCGCGGTGGCGTCCATGGGATAACCTGTCCGGGATTTCGCGCGGCAGGTTCGCTGCCGCCCCGCTCGGCGCGCTCGGCGTCGACACGCACCGCGTGCCCTACCCGGAAGGAGGCGAGAGACATGGACCGTGCCGAATGCGTTGCGGCCATAGTTGTCTCCGGCCGTGTGCCCTCCCTCCTCTGCGGCGCGCGGTAACTCTTCCCCCTTCTTGTTTCTTGTCTTCGGCATCTTCCTGAGATGCCGCGTCACGAGATGTCCTGACCTGCGCGGTTCGTCGCCGCGCGGGCCGCGGGGGCGCGCGCCCGATGACGGGCCCTTCTTTTGCTGGTCACCGTGATCTCGGCACTCTCCGCCTCACGACCGGCAAGAGCGCCGGCGTGAGTGACACGCAGCTGGTGAGGCAGGCCCCGGGTGCTGTCCGCGGTTCCCGCTGCCCCACCGCCATGCCGTGTCCCCGTGCTGCGTACCCCGGCCCGTCGTCACCACTGCGACCGTCCCTGGCCGGCTGTCTCGACAGCACTTCGACACGGAACACGCGTGATCTCCATGAGCAAGAAACGTCCCGGAGGGGAATCCCTCCCGTCCGCCCCTTCCACGACCACCGGCCGTTCCCCGGACCGTGAGGTTCCCGCCGCGAAACCGGCACCGGAACCGGAACCGGCACCGGATCCGAAGCGCTGGTGGGCGCTGGCCGTCATCGCCCTCGCCCAGCTGATGGTGATCCTTGACGGCACCATCGTGAACATCGCGCTGCCCTCCGCCCAGCACGCTCTCGGCATGTCGGACGCCGACCGGCAGTGGGTGATCACCGCCTACACGCTGGCCTTCGGCGGGCTGCTGCTGCTCGGCGGCCGGATCGCCGATCTGGTGGGCCGCAAGCGCACCTTCATCATCGGCCTGGCCGGGTTCGCCGCGGCCTCCGCGCTGGGCGGCGCGGCGGCCGGTCCCGGGACGCTGTTCGCGGCGCGGGCCCTGCAAGGTGCGTTCGCGGCGGTCCTGGCCCCCTCGGCCCTGTCGCTGCTGACGACGACGTTCACCGACCCCAAGGAGCGGGCCAAGGCGTTCGGGGTCTACGGTGCGCTGGCCGGCGGCGGCAGCGCGGTCGGGCTGATCGTGGGCGGTCTGCTGACCGAGTACCTGAACTGGCGCTGGTCCCTGTACGTCAACGTGCCCATCGTGCTGGCCGCCCTGCTCGGCGCACCGGCCTTCCTGCGCGACCGCACCGGCCGCCGGGGCGGGCACCTGGACGTGCCGGGCGCGCTGCTGGGCTCCGGCGGGCTCGTCGCCCTCGTGTACGGCTTCAGCGAGGCCGAACCTCGCGGCTGGACCAGCCCCTCGGTGCTCACGCTGCTCGTCACCGGCGTGATCCTGCTCGCCGCCTTCGTGTGGTGGCAGAGCCGCGCGGCGAGCCCGCTGCTGCCGCTGCGCATCGTCAAGGACCGTGTCCGGGCCGGATCGCTCGCGACGATGGGCTTGGCCACCATCGGCATGTTCGGCGTCTTCCTGTTCCTGACGTACTACTTGCAGGTCGTCCTCGGCTACCCGCCGGTGCGGACGGGCCTGGCCTTCATGCCGATTTCGGCCGGTATCGCCATCGGCGCGACCCAGATCGCGGCCCGCCTGCTGCCCCGCACGGCGCCGCGCATCTTGATGTCGTCCGGCATGGTGCTGGCCGCCGCCGGCATGGTGCTGCTCAGCAGCCTGACCGTGCACGCGCAGTACGTCCCGCGCGTGCTGCCCGCCCTGCTGCTGCTCGGTCTGGGCCTGGGCCTGACCTTCATGCCGGTCTACGCGACGGCCACCGCCGGCGTGCCCGCGCAAGACGCCGGTGCGGCCTCGGCTGTCCTCAACACCGTTCAGCAGATGGGCGCTTCGCTGGGCATCGTACTGCTCAACACCATCGCCACCGGCGCCACCAGCCGTTACGTCAACTCACACTCGGGCGATCCGGCCCACGGCGGCGCGACCCTCGACGAAGGCATGGTGCACGGCTTCTCCGTCGCCTACTGGTGCTCGGCGGGCGTCCTGCTGCTCGCCGCCCTGGTAGCGGGCCTCACCGTACGGCAGAAGACGCCGAAGCACGCCGGGAACGACGCACCGGCCTAGCGAGCCGGGGTCGTGTCCCGCCACCGTCCGCCTCACCCCTCGAAGGATCCTCCATGAAACCCCTGACCGAACACGACATCCGTACCTCGTTCGTCAACTGCTCGAAGGGCGAGGCCAAACGCCTCCCCCTGCCCAAGGACCTGGCGGACCTCGACCACTGGGACGACCTGGACTTCCTGGGCTGGTTCGACCTGTCCGCGCCCGATCGCAGGTATCTCGTCGTCGAACGCGCCGATGAACTCGTCGGCCTGTTCCTGCGCTCCACTTCCGGCAACCGCGGCTTCCTCCGCAGCAGCCTGTGCTCGCTGTGCCTGACCACGCATCCCGGCAGCGGCGTCTCCCTCATGACCGCCCCCAAGGCAGGCCCGGCCGGCCGCAAAGGCAACTCGGTGGGCACCTACATCTGCGCCGACCTGGACTGCTCGTTGTACGTACGGGGCAGGAAGAAGGCGGCGCCGAGCGGGCGCATGGAGGAGTCCCTCACCGTCGAGCAGCAGATAGAGCGCCTGCGCGGCAACCTCGACGCGTTCGTGGAGCGGGTCTTCCACTGAGACCGACAGGGGCTCGACGGCCACCGTCGCCGAGCCCCTGCCCACTCCTTGAACCGCCATCTCCTCGCCATGGCCGCCGCTACCTGGCGCAACCAGCAGGACCGGCGCCCCGAGCACGCGGTCGCCGGTCGCATTCGATCACTGAATACATCGGACTTATTCGCCTAGTGGGGTTATCCCTACCCGGAGCCCACCCAGCCACCCCATGGCGTCCCGCCTCCGCCCCGGGCACGCTTGCTGCTCATGACCGCGAGCCCGACCGCCCACGGCGGCCTCCCCGACAACGACCGGCCGCCACCGGTCCGCTTCGCGTACGACCGGCACACCTGGAAGGAGGTCGCCCATCTCCTGAGCAATCTCCCGCTGGCCTTGGCCGGATTTCTTTACGCCACGTTCACGATGGCCACCGGCGTGGGACTCTCGGTGACCGTCATCGGGCTGCCGTGGCTGGTCGCCGGGCTGACCGGGGCGCGGCTGCTCGGCCGCGCGGAGCGGGCACGGGCGCGGGCGCTGCTGGGCGTACGAATCGACGAGCCGAGCCCCTTGCACGGCTCCCGGACCCGCAGGCGCCGCCGGAAGGGACAGGGGCGCGGCGCGGGGCGCGGCGCTCCCGATTCCTGGTTCGGGTGGGTGTGGGACCGGCTGAAGGACCCGGTGGCCTGGCGGACGCTGCTGTACGGGTTCATCCGGCTGCCCTGGGGGGTGCTGACGTTCGGCGTCACGTTGGTGGGGCTCCTCGTGCTCTGGCCGGTCCTGCCCTTCGTCGTGCGCGGGCTCGCCAACGCCGACCGGGCCATGGTGCGGGGGCTGCTCTCGCCCTCCGACGAGTTGGAGCGGCGGATCGCGGAGCTGGAGTCGGACCGCGGGGTGGTCGTGGACACCGCAGCCGCAGACCTGCGCCGTATCGAACGCGACCTGCACGACGGCGCGCAGGCCCGCCTCGTCGCCCTCGCGATGGGGCTCGGCCTCGCCAAGGAGAAGCTGCTGGAGGACCCGGAGGCGGCGGCCGGCATGGTGGACGAGGCGCACGGCGAGGTGAAGCTCGCCCTCCAGGAGCTACGGGACCTGGCGCGCGGCATCCACCCCGCCGTCCTCACCGACCGGGGGCTCGACGCGGCGCTGTCGTCGGTCGCGTCGCGCTGCACGGTCCCGGTGAAGGTGACCGTCGATCTGCGCGAACGGCCCGCCGAGGCGATCGAGGGCATCGCGTACTTCACCGTCTCCGAGCTGCTCCAGAACATCAGCAAGCACAGCGGGGCCCGCTCGGCCTCGGTCGACGTGTGGCGCACGGACGAGTGGCTGCTGCTCCAGGTACGGGACGACGGACGCGGCGGCGCCCGGCTGGACGGCGGTACGGGGATGTCCGGTCTGGCCGAGCGGCTCGGCGCGGTCGACGGGGTCTTCGTACTCGACTCCCCGGTGGGCGGCCCCACGGTCGTCACCGCCGAGCTGCCGTGGCGGGCGCGGGAGCGGGAGCTGGGGTAGGACCCGCCGCCGATACGCCCGGACTCCCCGCCGGGTCCCTTGCCCGGATTCCCGCCCGGGGTGCAGGGGTCACCGCCGGGGTGGGGAAAACCCCAGGGCGAAGAGGGATACCGACCTCATGGTGGGGCGGCCGGAGCGCCGGGAGCATGGAGTACCTGCCCAGCCCGACTCGGGGCCGCACCGCCCCGCAGACGCACTGCTTCACCGCCTCAGCGCCTTACAGACGCACCCGCTCATCAGCTCACCGGCTCATCAGCTCACCGGCTCATCGACCCACCGGCCCACCGACTCGCAGAACGGACACCTCAGATGGCCATCGACTACGGATCGCGGTCACGCTCCCACGTTCTCCCCCAGACTCTGCGTGCCCCCGTCGAGGGCCGCATGTGGCGCGAGTTCGGTTATCTGCTGCTGAGCGTGCCGATCAGCCTGGCGCTCTTCTGCTACGCGGTGACCATGACCGCCGCCGGTGCCGGGCTGCTCGTCACCTTCCTCGGCATCCCCGTGCTGGCCGCCTCGCTGGCCGGCTGCCGCGCCTTCGGCATGCTGGAGCGGGCCCGCGCGCGGGCGCTGCTGGGCCTCGACGTGGCGGAGCCCGCGCCGGCCAGGGGCCGCAGGAGCGGGCTGCTGTCCTGGGTCGGCGCGGTCCTGAAGAGCGGGGTGTCCTGGCGCCATCTGCTCTACGCGCTGCTGCACATGCCGTGGGCGCTGTTCGCGTTCATCGTCTCCGTGACGTTCTGGTGCGTGAGCTGGGCGCTCTTCCTCTATCCGCTGTGGCAGTGGACGCTCGCCGACAACACGAACCAGCCGGGCATCGCCCTCTACAGCGACGGCGACGGCAACGGCTTCTACCTCGACACCCCCTTCGAAATAGCCGTCACCAGCGCGCTCGGCTTCCTGCTGGTGCTGATCTCGCCCTGGCTGATCCGCGGGCTGACCTTCGTGGACCGGATCCTGGTCATCGGTCTGCTCGGCCCGTCGCTGCTGGCCAGCCGGGTCTCCGAGCTGGAGTCGGACCGCGGGGTGGTCGTCGACACCGCAGCCGCAGACCTGCGCCGTATCGAACGCGACCTGCACGACGGCGCGCAGGCCCGCCTCGTCGCCCTCGCCATGGACCTGGGGCTGGCGAAGGAGAAGCTGGCGGAGGATCCGAAGGCCGCGGCCCGCATGGTGGACGAGGCGCACGGCGAGGTGAAGACGGCCCTTCAGGAGCTGCGGGACCTGGCCCGCGGCATCCATCCGGCCGTCCTCACCGACCGGGGGCTCGACGCGGCGCTCTCCGCCGTCGCGTCCCGCTGCACGGTCCCGGTGACCGTGGAGGTCGACCTGCCGGCCAGGCCCGCGCCGGCGATCGAGGGCATCGCGTACTTCACCGTCTCCGAACTGCTCCAGAACATCAGCAAGCACTCCCGGGCCCGGCGGGCCGCCGTGGACGTCTGGCAGACGCAGGACCGGCTGATGCTCCAGGTACGGGACGACGGCGTGGGCGGGGCGGGCGCGGCGTCGGGCAGCGGGCTCGCCGGGCTGACGGAGCGGCTGGACGCGGTCGACGGCGTCCTGGTCATCGACTCCCCGGCCGGCGGGCCGACCACGATCACGGCGGAACTGCCCTGGCGCGGCTGACCCGGCCCGCCCCACTCGTACCCGTATCCCTACTCGTCCCCGTCCCCTGTACCCGTACCCGTCACAGCACGGGCGCGTACGCCCCCTGAGGCTCCTGCTTCCGGGGGCATGCGCGCGTCGTGCCCCGGCCGGGCGGAATTCGGGGCAGGTGGGGGCGGCGCCATCCGAATACTGGGATGCTGGAGGGCACAGGGGCGGACACACTTCGACATGGGGGCTGAAGGTCGTGGAGGACAGGGTGCGGGTGGTCATAGCCGAGGACTCGGTGCTGCTCCGGGAGGGGCTGACCCGGCTGCTGACCGACCGCGGGCACGACGTGGTCGCGGGCGTCGGGGACGCGGAAGCGCTGCTCAAGACCATCCGTGAGCTGGCGGACGGGAACGAGCTGCCGGACGTGGTGGTGGCGGACGTACGGATGCCGCCGACCCACACCGACGAGGGGGTACGGGCGGCCGTTCGGCTGCGCCGGGACCATCCGGGAGTGGGCGTGCTGGTGCTGTCGCAGTACGTCGAGGAGCAGTACGCCACCGAGCTGCTGGCCGGCAGCAGCTCGGGCGTCGGCTATCTACTCAAGGACCGGGTGGCCGAGGTCCGGGAATTCGTGGACGCCGTGGTGCGGGTCGCCAGGGGCGGTACCGCCCTCGACCCCGAGGTGGTGGCACAGCTGCTGGGCCGGAGCCGGAAGCAGGACGTGCTGGCCGGGCTGACCCCGCGGGAGCGCGAGGTGCTCGGGCTGATGGCCGAGGGGCGGACGAACTCGGCGGTCGCCAAGCAGCTCGTCGTGAGCGACGGCGCGGTCGAGAAACACGTGAGCAACATCTTCCTGAAGCTGGGGCTCTCCCCGAGTGACGGGGATCACCGCCGGGTTCTGGCCGTGCTGACGTATCTGCGTAACTGACGGAACGGCCGGGACCGAACGACCACAGGCCCGAACGAGCACGGAACCGAACGGTTACGGAGCCGAGCCGAGCCGATCATGGCCTGAATCCGGCGTTTGGGAAGGCGCCGTAGGTCGGAAGCCCTACACCCAAAGAACGAGAGCGGAACGGCTCCCTCCGAAGGATTCTGGGGCCGTAGAACTACGACAAAAGCGACAAATTGGTATGCCGTGGCGTCTCAAAAGAGCGTCCACCATATGGCCGGTCCAAGGAAGGCGACCCTTACCGACGTAGGGTGGTCATCCGGGACTGCCGGGCGGCCGGTCAGTCCCGAGCCGCCGCCTCGAGGGAGGTCCAGTTCAGTGACCAGCCAGGTCAGTAGCCCAGCCGAGCAGGCCGATGAGGCCAACGACGCGAGCGATCCGAGCGATTCAGCCCCTTCGGGCCCTTCGGGCTCTCCGGGCCGGCCGGGCAACAGCCCGGCCGTCCCGGATGCCGGCTCCCGGGCCGAAGAGCGCACCGGCGGGAACGCCGGGGAGAACGCCGACGAAGGCGCCGTGGAGAGCACGGGAGAGAGCACCGGCGACAAGGAAGTCCGTCGTCTGGAGCGGGTGATCATTCGTTTCGCGGGTGACTCCGGTGACGGGATGCAGCTCACGGGTGACCGGTTCACCTCCGAGACCGCGTCCTTCGGCAACGACCTGTCGACCCTCCCGAACTTCCCCGCCGAGATCAGAGCACCCGCCGGAACCCTCCCCGGCGTCTCCTCCTTCCAGCTCCACTTCGCCGACCACGACATCCTCACCCCCGGCGACGCCCCCAACGTCCTCGTCGCCATGAACCCCGCCGCACTCAAAGCCAACATCGGCGACGTACCACGCGGCGCGGAGATCATCGTCAACACCGACGAATTCACCAAGCGTCCGATGGCCAAGGTCGGCTACCTGACCTCACCGCTGGAGGACGGGTCCCTCGACGGCTACCAGGTCCACCCGGTGCCGCTGACGACGCTGACGATCGAGGCACTCAAGGAATTCGGGCTCTCCCGCAAGGAAGCGGAGCGCTCGAAGAACATGTTCGCGCTCGGCCTCCTGTCCTGGATGTACCACCGGCCGACCGAGGGAACCGAACGGTTCCTTCGCGCCAAGTTCGCGAAGAAACCCCAGATCGCCGAGGCCAACGTGGCCGCGTTCCGGGCCGGCTGGAACTTCGGCGAAACCACCGAGGACTTCGCCGTCAGCTACGAAGTCGCCCCCGCCGGCTCCGCCTTCCCCCCCGGCACCTACCGCAACATCTCCGGAAACCTCGCCCTCTCCTACGGCCTGGTGGCGGCAGGACACCAGGCGGAGCTGCCGCTCTACCTCGGCTCGTACCCCATCACCCCGGCCTCCGACATCCTCCACGAACTGTCGAAGCACAAGAACTTCGGTGTCCGCACCTTCCAGGCCGAGGACGAGATCGCCGCCATCGGCGCCGCCCTCGGTGCGGCCTTCGGCGGGTCGCTGGCGGTGACCACCACGTCGGGTCCGGGTGTGGCGCTGAAGTCGGAGACGATCGGGCTGGCGGTGTCGCT
>NZ_JBHURV010000072.1:0-17362 GCF_042673865.1 Streptomyces sp. NPDC056987 | reverse complement strand
GCACCCGGGGCACCCGGAGCAGCCGGGACGCCCGCCCCCGGAGTCCCAGGGGCACCAGTCGTCCCCGGGGCCCCCGGAGCGGCAGGAGCAGTGCCCGGGACACCCGGGGCACCCGGCCCCGGGGCGCTCAGCGCGGGCGCCACCGACGTGCGGGGCAACTGGCTGCCGCCGGACATCAGCGCGGTCGGCGCCTCGGCGGCCACGCTCGGCGGCGGGGTGTCATCGTCGTCGGCACCGGCGAGCGGCGGCGCGAAGACCGTCGCGGGCAGCGGTACGGAGCCGTCGTCCGACGCGGAGGACGACTCGCTCGTGTCGATCCCGGCCCAGGGCGTCGCCCCCGGTGCCGAGGCGGGCACACCGTCGTTGGCCGTGGGCTCGTACGCGGCGGCCCCGGCGGACCCGCCCCGCGAGGCGCCGGCGGCGGGCGTCCCGGCCGGGCCGGTGCCGTACCCCCCGGCCTGGGAGCCACCGCCGCCCAGGGAGTTGTTGCCACCGCCGAGGGAGCCGCTCCCCGGACCACCGGAGCCCGCGGCGGCCGGCCCCCCTGAAGAGCCCGGTGAAGCCGAAGGCGGCGGAGAAGCCTGCGCCGACGACGCGCCCTCCGGCGTCCGGCGGTCCGGGATGCCCATCTTGTCCGCCGCGTCCTGCAACCACTCCGGCGGCGTCAGCAGGAAGGACGTCTGGTTCAGATCGATCCGCGCCGGTGCCTCGGGCGCCGCGGCGGCCTGCGGCTCGCCCCGCGTCCCGTACTCCTCCTCGTAGCGGCGTATCACCTCGCCCACCGGCAGCCCCGGCCACAGCGTCGCCTCACCGCTGTCCCGCGCGATCACCAGCCGCTGCCGGCCGCCGTCCGACGTCGGACCGTTCTCGCGGTCCTCCGCCCACACCACGAAGCCGAGGTCGAACTCCCGTACCCGCACCTCACGGTGCTGGTAGCCGGGCACATCGCCGTTCACCCAGTCTTCCGCGCGCTCCTGCGCCTGCGCGAAGGTCACCACCGCGCTCATCCCTCCACCGGGACGGCGCGCGCGAAGCCGCCGTCCACCATCAGGTTCGCCACGGTCTCCAGCTCCGGCGGACTGCCCGCCAGCCGCAGCAGGAACGCGTCGAAGTCGTCGCCGCACGGCAGGAGCAGCCGCTCCATCCGCTCCTGGACGCCCCAGCCGTCCTGGTCCCGGGCGTCGTCGTACGCGGAGAACCAGACCGAACCGGTCCGCACGCCCCGTACCTTCACCGCGAGCAGCCCGCCCTGCACGAAGCCGACCCCCAGGTAGTCCTTGGTGAGATGGTCCCGCAGGCACTTGTTGACGTACACCAGGTCGTTGACCGCGGCCTCGTCCCGCACCGTGAAGAACGGCTGGTCCACCAGGAGTCCCAGCTCCGCGTCGAGCGCGGCGCCCACCGGCGCGCAGCCGCCCGCCGCCTTCAGGAACGAGCGGTAGGCGCCCGGCAGCCGGTAGCCGAGGTCCTCCTCCACGCCCTGCACCTGCTGCTCGCTCACCGACACCGACGCCTTCGGCAGCCCGAAGTGCACCGGCCGGGTCTCCTGGAGCGGACGCGTGCCCCGCTTGCCGTGGTCCACCGGCGAGGTCGCCAGACCGCCGTGGTGCCGCAGCAGCGCCTTCACCTCGACCGGCACCAGCTCCATCCGGCGCGAGCCCGCGACGTGGTGCCAGGTCCAGCCGTGCGGCGTCGTCACGGGCGGGATCGTGTCCCACAGTTCATGGCCCGAGGCGGCCAGCGCGGCGTTCGCGGACACGTAGTCCGTCAGCCTCAGTTCGTCCACGCCGAACCCCTCCGGAGGCTCGGCTATCTCCGCGGCCGCGCGCGCGTACGGCGCGAATTCCGGGTACCCGCCGGCATCCACCCGGACACCACCGGGATGCCGGGAGGCCCGGACCGGGTCCGGGAAATGCACGACCTGTCCGGCGTAGGCCGCGTTCGGTGGCGCGGCTTGCTGCCCGAGCCGACCTGTCGTCATGGCGGTTGCCCCCTGCTGCGCTTCCGGCTGGTTCGACAGCCCTGGTTCAGGACAGCCTATGCGGTGAGGCAAGAGGCGGATCCGACGCTCCTCCGCTGTCCGGTTCCGGCCCCCGCGGGCGGCCCGATCCCGTCCTCGCCCCGGCTCCGTACGGTGACGGTCCGCTACGCCGCCGCCGCGGCGCGCCCGGGCCCGCGACCGCCCCTCGCACCCGGTGACCGGCGGTCACACCCCGCGTGACGCAGCGACGATTCCGCGTCACGATCTACTCCGATCCACGCCGATCTACGCGGATCCGCTCCCTCAGCTTCCCCACAGTGCGTCACATTTGGCAGGCTGTCCCGGCAACATGGGGGGCGTGACACCAGCGGCTACCGGCCGCCGGTGAGGGGAGGGACCAGCACCATGCACACCGCACAGCACACGGAGCGTGCCGCGTACCCGGCGCGGCGCACCGCCGCCCCGGGGTTCTCCGGCGACCCGCGCCTGAGCTGGCGCTCCGCCGAGGCGCAGCTCCCGCCCGTCGTCCGGCAGCGCAGGGACGGCATCCTGCCGGCCGTCGCCGCCGCGCTCTCCGTCCGCGGCGAGACCCTCACCTGCACCGCCGGCAAGGCGGACCAGCCGCCCGCCCTCCACCCTCTCGTACAGGACTTCCTCGACACCCTCACCAGCGGCCAGCGCGAACGGTTCACCGGCCGCTGCCCCGAGGCCATCCTGCTCTCCCGCCACCTCACCGCCGCCGAGGACACCCGCTCCAAGAGAGCCAGACGAAAACCCCTGACCCACGGCGAGGCACGGCGCTCCCTCAAGAGCTCCAAGCTGACGGCGCGCCGTATCCGTGAGGACGGCGACCCGCTGCACGGAAGCTACGCCCCGCCCTGCCGTTCCTGTACGGCGCTGCTCGCCCACTTCGGCGTACGGCCCGTCGACCCCACCGAGAACGGCTGACCGTGATGACGAACGACCCTCATCACACCGGCCATCCGCGTCCGCACACCAGCACCCGCTTCCCCGTCCCCGTCGACGCCGCGCTGCGCGACGCCGGCTGGCGGCCCGGCCGCTGGGACATGGAGCAGGCCGAGGAGTGGGCGGACATCCTGGGCACCCACATCACCCCGGCCGGTCACCGGCTCAGCGTCTTCCCGGCCGCGGTCGAGGCGTGGGCCGAATTCGGCGGGCTGCGCATCACCGCCCCGGGCCCCGGCCGGCAGATCGCCCCGGCCGCCCTCCGGATCGACCCCACGGCCGGACTCCACCACGCCCGTACCCTCACCGATCTCGGCCGGTCGCTGGAGACGGAGCTGAGCCCGCTCGGCGAGGAGGGCGAGGGCCAGGCCGTCCTCGCCATCGACAGCGAGGGCCGCGTCTACAGCATCGACCACACCGGGGACTGGTATCTGGGGCCGGACATCGACCAGGCGCTGAAGACGCTGATCACCGGCCTGGAGCCGGCCCGGCTGACCTCCCCCTGAGCCGCACCACCCCCTCCCGGTCGTCACCGAGAGTTACTTTTGCATAGGGTCCGGCGGCGCCGCGACCCGGCCGGCGCACGCCCTCACGCACCCTCGCCCGCCCCCTCGTGCCCCTCGCACGCCTCCGTTCGCGAGCGGCCCGCGCACGGCCGCCCCAACTCCGCTGCCGGGGCGCGGATGTGACGGAGGGACGCCCGCCGGGCTCGTACACCCCCACTCCCTTTATCGATCACCCGTACGAAAAAAGTCGCTGACCGGGGAAAATGCGGTTAGAGTAATCGAACGAGAGTACGACCGAGGAGTCGGCTGGGTGATCATGACGGGGTGGAGTGATGGAGGTGCGGCATGGCGGGCTACACCCACCTGCACGTCGCGTCCGGCTACTCCGCCCGCTACGGCGCCGCCCACCCCGAGCACCTCGTCCGGCGGGCCGCGGAGCGCGGCCTGCCGGCCCTCGCGCTCACCGACCGTGACACCGTCACCGGTACCGTGCGGTTCGCGCGGGCCTGTGCCGCCCACGGGGTCCGCCCCCTCTTCGGCATCGATCTGGCGGTGGAGGCCCTCGCGCCGCCCCCTCCGGCACCGCGGCCCCGTACCCCCGCGCGCGGCGGCGCCCATGTCGTCGAACCCGCCCTGCGGTTCGTCCTCCTCGCACAGGACCGGGCCGGCTGGGCGCGGCTGTGCCGCATCACCTCGGCCGCGCACGCCGGGACCGCGAGCGGCGCGGCGCCGGTGGCCGTGGACTGGGAGGCGCTGCGCGCGTACGGCGGCCCCGGCCTGACCGTCCTGCTCGGGCCGGTCTCCGAGCCCGTACGGGCCCTCGCGGCCGGCCGGGAGGACGTCGCGGCGCGGCTGCTGGCGCCGTGGAAGGAGATCTTCGGGGACGGGGTACGGCTGGAGACCGTCCTGCACACCGGGAACGGCACCGCCCCCGGATCACTCCGGCTGGCCGCCCGCACCCTGGCGCTGGCCGACCGTACCCGTACCACCGCCGTGCTCTCCAACGCCGTCCGGTACGCCGACCCCGACCAGCACCGGCTCGCCGACGTCCTGGACGCCGCCCGGCTGCTGCGGCCCGTCGACCGGCGCCGCCTGGACAGCGGCCAGCGCTGGCTCAAGGACGAGGCGGCCATGACGGACCTCGCCCGGCGCATCGCCGCATGCGCCGGGGCCGGTGCCCGGCGGGCGGAGCGGCTGCTGGCGGACACCGCCGCCACGGCGGACGCGTGCGCCGTCGACCCCGCGGCCGACCTCGGCCTGGGCTCCCGGCACTTCCCGGAACCGGCCGTCTTCGGCGCCGGGCCGTACACCCGTGGAGCCGACCCGTACACCCGTGGAACCGACCCGCACACCCGTGCAGCCGGCCCGTACGCCCGTGAAGCCGGCCCGTACGCCCGTGAAGCCGCGCGCCTGCTGCGCCAACGCTGCGAGGCCGGCCTGGTCCGGCGCGGCCTGGACCGGGACCGGGCCGCACTCGACCGGCTGGACGAAGAGCTGAACGTGATCTCGACGCTGGAGTACGACTCGTACTTCCTCGCCGTCGGCCAGACCGTCGCCGACATCCGCGACCTGGGCATCCGGGTCGCCGCCCGCGGCTCCAGCGCCGGCTCCATGGTCTGCCACGCCCTGGGCATCGCCACCGCCAACCCCCTCGACCACCGGCTGCTGTTCGAACGCTTTCTGAGCGTGCGCCGCGACTCCCTCCCCGACATCGACATCGACGTGGAATCCGCGCGACGGCTGGAGTGCTACGACGCGATCTTCGCCCGGTTCGGCCGCGAACGGGTCGCGGTCACCGCCATGCCCGAGACCTACCGGGCCCGCCGGGCCCTGCGCGACACCGGACTGGCGCTGGGCATCGCCCCCGCGGACATCGACCGGATCGCCAAGAGCTTCCCCCACCTGCGGGCCTCCGACATCACGAGCGCCCTCGCCGAACTCCCCGAACTGCGCCCCCTGGCCGCCGAGGCCGACCGGTACGGGCCGCTGTGGGAACTCGCCGAGGGCCTCGACTCCCTGGTCCACGGCATGGCCATGCACCCCTGCGGAGTGATCATCAGCGACGCGACACTCCTGGACCGGCTGCCCGTGCAGCCCACCCCCCAGGGCGACTACCCCATGGCGATGGCGGCCAAGGAGGAGATCGAGGCGCTGGGCAACATCAAACTGGACGTCCTGGGCGTACGGATGCAGTCCGCGATGGCCCACGCCGTCGCCGAGATCGAACGGGCCACCGGCGACCGCGTCGACCTGGACGACCCGGCACAGGTCCCCCTCGACGACGTCTTCGCGTTCAAACTCATCCAGGAGAGCCAGACCATCGGCCTCTTCCAGCTCGAATCCCCCGGCCAGCAGGACCTCCTCTCCCGGCTCCAGCCCCGCGACCCGCAGGACGTCATCGCCGACATCAGCCTCTTCCGGCCGGGCCCCGTCGCCGGCGGCATGCCCGAGCGGTACATCGCCGCACGCCACGGCGGTACGCCCGACTACGCCCACCCCGACCTGGAACCGGTGCTCGCCGACACGTACGGCGTGACCATCTGGCACGAGCAGGTCATCGAGACCCTGACCGTGCTGACCGGCTGCGACCGCGCGATGGCCGAGATCGCCCGGCGCGCCCTCGGCGACAAGGACCGGCTGCCCAGGATCAAGGCCTGGTTCCACGACCGGGCGGCCGCCCGCGGCTACGACACCGGCGTCCGCGACGAGGTGTGGCGGACCGTCGAGTCCTTCGGCGCCTACGGCTTCTGCCGCGCCCACGCGGTCGCCTTCGCCGTACCGGCCCTGCAGAGCGCCTGGCTCAAGGCCCACCACCCGGCCTTCCTCCTGGCCGGCCTCCTCGAACACGACCCCGGCATGTGGCCCCGGCGCGTCATCGTCGCCGACGCCCGCCGGCGCGGCGTCCCCGTCCTGCCCGTCGACGTCAACCGCTCCACGGCCCACCACACCGTGGAGCGCGCCGACGGGGAACGGGACGGGGAGCGGTGGGGCGTACGGCTCGCGCTGTCCGCGGTCCACGGCATCACCGAGGAGGAGACCGCCCGGATCGAGGAGGGCCGCCCGTACGGATCGCTGTCGGACCTCTGGCAGCGGGCCCGGCCCAGCAGACCGGTCGCGGAACGCCTCGCGGAGATCGGCGCCCTCACCTCCCTCCACGACGGCCGCCTCACCCGGCGTGACCTGCTGCTCCAGATCGCCGAACTGCACCGGCAGTCCCGCCACCGGACCGCGGGCCGCAGGCAACTGCCCTTCGACACCGGCGCCGTCGGCGGGGCGGAACCCAGCGGCCTGCCGGAGATGACCGGACGCGAGGCCCTCAGCGCCGAGCTGAACACGCTCGGCATCGACGTCTCCCAGCACCTGATGGACCACCACCACCGGCTGCTGCGCGAGATCGGCGCGACCGACGCCGCCCACCTCGCCGGAGCGCGCGCGGGGCAGCAGGTCCTCGTCGCCGGGGTGCGGGCCGCCACCCAGACCCCGCCGATCGCCAGCGGGAAGCGGATCATCTTCGTCACCCTGGAGGACGGCTCCGGCCTGGTCGACCTGGCCTTCTTCGAGGACTCCCACCCGGCCTGCGCGCACACCGTCTTCCACAGCGGGCTGCTGCTGGTGCGCGGCACGGTCCAGGTACGCGGCACCCGCCGCACCGTCGTCGGCACCATGGCCTGGGACCTGGACGAGATCGCCGCCGCCCGCCGCGACCACGGCCCCGAGGCCGCGCTCGCCCTCCTCGGCGCCGACCGCCCGCACCCGACCCCCGCCCAGCCCCGGCGCACCCTGGCCGACGGCACCGCGGGCGCCCGCCTCCACCCGTACGCCGACCTCCAGCCCGCCGGCACCCGCTCCGCCGACCTGAAGAAGTTCGGCCACCGGAGCCCCGGGAGCGCGGGATGACCACGCGCCGGCGGCACATCGCCCACCTCCATCTGCACGCCACGCCGACCGCGACCCGACAGGACGACATAATCGAACTGATGTGTGGCATCACGCCCCATGTCCAGGCCGTCCCGCCCCACGCCGTCCAACTCGACCTGACGTCGGCGCTCCGGTACTTCGGCCTGTCCCCCTACGACATGGTCCAGACGGCGCAGATCAGGCTGAAGGCCCTCTACGGCATCGACAGCAGCGCCGGACTCGCGGACAACCGCATGCTCGCCGCCATGGCCGCCGACGCCTCCGCGCCCGGCCGCGCCACCTGGGTCCCCGCCGAGCGGGCCGCCGCCTGGCTGTACCCCCGCCCGCTCACCGCACTGCCCGGAATCGGCCGCGCCACGGCGGCCACCCTCACCCGGTACGGCCTGCACACCATCGGCCAGGTCACCGACACCCCCGCGGCCACCCTGCAACGGCTCCTCGGCGCCGGCCAGGCCCGGCTGCTGGCCGAACGCGCCCGCGGCCACGACCCCCGCCCCGTCACCCCCCGGGAACCGGCCGCCCACCTGACCGCCGACCTCGTACTCGACCGGGACTGCCTCGACCCGGCGCAGCACCACCGCGCCGTCCTGGGACTCGCCGACCGCACCGGCCGGCGCCTGCGCGGCGAACGCCGGGCCACCGGCCGGCTCACCCTCACGGTGCGGTACGCCGACCGCACCTCCACCACCCGCAGCCGCGCGCTCCCGGAACCCACCGACCACTCCCCCGCCCTCACCGCGGCCGCCCTGGAACTCCTGCACGCCCTCGGGCTCCAGCGCGCCCGGGTCCGCGCCTTCACCCTCCGCGCCGACGACCTGCGACCGGCCGCCCACACCCACCGCCAGCTCTCCCTCGACCCCGGCGAGGACCGCGCCCGGGCCGCCGAAGCCGCCGCGGACCGGGCCCGCCGACGCTTCGGCCCGGCGGCGGTACGACCGGCCGCACTGGCCGACGGACGGCCTGACCGCCCGGGTCGATCGGGCAGGGCGGCGACGATCGCGTCCCTGATCGACGGCGCGCTCGACCACTCGGCCTGACGCGCGGGCAGCGGGCACGTCAGTGCCGGAGACAGCTCGCCCGGTAGTCGCTCGGGGTCGTGCCGAGAACGCGCTTGAACGCCGTGGCGAACGCGAAAGCGTCGGTGTATCCGACCCGATGGGCGATCTCGGTGACGCTCGGACCGGGATCGCGCAGCATGCTCGCGGCGAGCGTCATACGCCAGTTGGTCAGATAGGTGAGAGGCGGCCGGCCCACCCGGTCCTTGAACCGGCGCGCCAGTCCGGCACGCGAGACCCCGACGGCGGCGGCGAGACCGGCCACCGTCCAGGACTCACCGGGACGCTCATGAAGACGCCTCAGGGCAGGCCCCACGACCGGGTCGTCGAGCGCGCCGAACCACGCGGGCGGAACCACGCCGGACCTGCCGAACCAGCCTCGTAGCGTACGGATGAGCAAGGCGTCCAGCAGCCCGTCGAGGACGGTTTCCTGCCCCGGCTCGTCGACGGGGATCTCGTGGGAGATCGCGTCCAGCAGCGCGTGCGGGGTCCGGTCGGCGGACAGATGAAGGACCGGGGGGAGCGCGTCGAGCAGCGGCGATCCCGGATGACCGCCCCAGGGGTAGGAACCGCTGACGACAACGGTGGACGCGGCACGGTCGCGGCCGTACGTACGCGGTGCGAGCCGCACCGGTCCGGAGCCGGGTCCGGCCGGCTCGGTGCAGCGTTCGGCGCCCTCGACGACCAATTGAGCCGGGGTTTCGAGCGCGTCCGCGACCTTGTGGGGCACCGGTCCGCGCACCACGGCGACCTCGCGTTCCGCCAGACGTACCGGCTCGGCGCCGTCGACCGCGATCCATCCGGCGCCCCGCACAACGGCGTGCAGCATCAGCGGAGGCGAGGGCCGGTACAGCACCGCCCACGGCGGATCGTGCAGCACCTGAAGCGCCCATGAACCCTGCGCCCGCGCGGCGCGCAACACGTCCGCCAGCACGTCCATGCCGCCAGCGTAGACGAACGCGAAGGTCACCGAGCGCACGGCCCATGGCCGCGCGACCGCCCCGCTGATTCGATGGAAAAGCGCGAACGCACGCCGCAACACAGAAGGAGCGCAGAGTGGAGAACCAGGCTTTTCTGGTGCTGGGGGCAACAGGCAGGACCGGAAGCCGGGTCGCTGCCGGGCTCCGGCAGCGAGGCATGAGGGTACGGGCGCGCTCGCGCTCCACCACCCCCGGATTCGACTGGCACGACCGGACGACATGGGCCCCCGCCCTCGACGGCGTCACCGCCGCCTACATCGTCGCCCCGCAGCAGATTTCGATGCAGAGGGACGACGCCGACCAGAACAAGACATCCGGCTTCGACCCCGAACCGCTCGTCCGGTTCTCCCTGCTGGCCGCGAGCAGCGGGGTCCGGCACCTCGTCCTGCTCTCCGGACGCACCGCCCTCAGCGGCAGCCACTTCATGCTCGACCTGGAGGAGGCCGTCCAGAACTCGGGAGCGGAGTGGACCGTCCTGCGCCCCGGCTCGTTCGCGCAGAACTTCGTCACGGACCCCTTCCGCCAATCGATCATCGCCGGCACCCACCAGGAATTCGACACCGGCGGACGGGCCCAGGACTTCATCGACATCGCCGACATCGCCGAGGTCGCCGTACGGGTCCTGACGACCCCGGGCCACGAACAGGCGGTGTACGAACTGTCCGGCCCCGAGGCCCTCACGGGCAAGGAGGCCGCCGAGATCATCGGCCGCACCCTCGGCCGACCGATCGAGTACTCCGAGTTCTCCGCCGACGACTGGGCGGAGCAGGCGCGCGCCCAGGGGCTGTCCGACGAGGCCGTCGACTTCACGCTCAGCGCCGTCACGAGCATGCGCGACGGCTACTTCGAACCCCACGACGGCGTGCAGAAGGTGCTCGGCAGGGAACCCCGGCGCTTCGAGGACTTCGTCCTGGAAGCCGCGGCGGCCGGCGCGTGGGGCCCCGTACACCCCGACTGACGTCGCCCGGAACACGGATCCCGACACCCCCGAGGAACCACCGCGCCACGGGCCGGGGGCGGTGGCCGCCGCAGGAGGCCGGGGACGCAGGGGCTGGAACCGCGGCCGCGAGCCCAGGGGCTCGAAGGCCCGGCAGCTACGACACGGTGGCGCGGCCCGGAAGCCCAGCGGCCAGGGCCCGGCATCGCGGCGATCCGGCGACCCGGCGGCCCCGGGACACCGGCCGAGGGCACCGGCCCCGATCCCTCCCCCTCAGGCCGCGGCACCCCGCCGGTCCGGCAGCACCGCCGACACCCGGAAACCCCCCGCGTCCGTCTCCCCCGACACGAAGACCCCTCCCAGCGCCGTCACCCGCTCCCGCATCCCCACCAGTCCGTTCCCCCCGCTCGGCAACCCCGCGTCCTGCGCCCCACCGTCCGAAGGCCCGTTCTCCACCTGCATCGCCACCTCCGCCTCCCGGTGCGCGAGCCGGACCATCACCTTCGCCCCCGCCGCGTGCTTCAGCACATTCGTCAGCGCCTCCTGCACCACCCGGTACGCGGTCTGCTCCACCTCCCGCGCATACGGCCGCGACTCCCCCTGGACCATCAGCTCCACCACCATCCCCGTGTCCCGGGACTCACCGACCAGCGCCTCGATGTCCCCCATCCCCGGACCGTCCTCCGCGGCCGCCGCGGCCGCCGCCGCGGCCGCCAGCCCCACCGACGCCAGCGGCACCGCCACGGGCACCCCCGCCGCCCCGTCCGCCTGCCGCGCGGCCACCTGCTCCCCCGCCCGCAGCACCCCGAGCATCTCCCGCAGCTCCGTCAACGCCTGCCGGCCCATGTCCCCCACCAGCGCCGCGTTCTTCACCGCCTTCTGCGGATCCTTCAACGCCACCGCCTGCAACGCCGCCGCGTGCACCACCATCAGGCTCACCCGGTGCGCCACCACGTCGTGCATCTCCCGCGCGATCCGCGTCCGCTCCTCCGTACGCGCCCACTCCGCCCGCTGCTCCGCCCGGTCGGCCAGCAGCGACAACTCCTGCTCCAGGCTGTCCGCCCGCTCCCGCAGGCTCTCCATCAGCCGCCGCCTCGCCCCCACGTACAGCCCCAGCAGCACCGGCGGCGCCGTCAGTCCGACCGACATCAGGACCGCGACGAGGGGGACGTACCAGCGCGCCGAGTCGATCCCCGTGTCCACCACGTTCCGCGACGTCCGTACGACCGTCACGATCAGCGTCCCGACGAACGACATCCCCGCCAGCGCCCCGGTGATCCGGCGCGGCACCTCGGACGCGGCGAGCGTGTACAGCCCGACCAGGCCCATCAGATAGCCCATCTCCGCCGGGGTGATGGCGATCGCCACCAGCACCACGGCGAACGGCCACCGCCGCCGCACCAGCAACATCGCCCCGGCGATCAGCCCGAACAGCACCCCCACGGGCACCGGCAGCACCGCGGCCTGAGCGAACCGCACCCCCTCCAGCGCGCACTCCAGCGCCGACAGGACCGCCAGTCCCACGTCCAGCACGACACTCCGCCGCCGCCCCCACCACCAGTAGCCGCGGGCAGCCATGCCCGCGGAGTCCTGATGTGCCCCCGTTGTGGTCATGCCTCCCAGCCTAAAGGGGCCCGTACCCCAATTTCCGGCGACCTTGAGACCCCGAATCACGGCATGACATGCCAGGAACACGAGTCGATCACTCGAACTGGTGAATCGCCCGCACATTCGAGCCGGAGGCTCACGTTCCGCAGGGCGACACGAAGGGCGAACCACCCCGGAGCGGGCCAAGAGGCACACCCCGAGGACCAACCACAAGAACACGGGCGACGGTTACTACGGATGCGAGTCGTTCGCGTGCCACAAAGGGCTGAGCTCCACCGTCGCATCGAGGGGCGGCGGTACGGCATAGTAGGGGCTGCGGTCACAGCCGATAAGAGAAATCGGACATAGACGTCAATCCATCCCGGGTCGTCTAAAGGCAGGACAAATGGTTTTGGTCCATTGAATGAGGGTTCGATTCCTTCCCCGGGAGCCTCGCAGTTCGGGTCCCGACCTCACCGGTCGGGACCCGTCCTCGTTTACGCCCCGCTACCCCCCGGTATCCTGCGATTGACCATCACCCGAAGCCGAAGGGCATCCCCGTGAGCGCCAACCGCCCGGCAGCCGTCGTCGTCCTCGCAGCGGGTGAAGGTACCCGCATGAAGTCGAAGACCCCCAAGGTCCTGCACGAGGTCTGCGGACGCTCGCTCGTCGGACATGTCGTGTCCGCCGCGCAAGAGCTCGAACCGCAGCAGCTCGTCGTGGTCGTCGGCCACGCCCGCACGCAGGTCGAGGACCATCTCTCCGCCGCGTACGAGGGCGTACGCACCGCCCACCAGGCCGTGCAGCTCGGTACCGGGCACGCCGTGCGGATGGCGCTCCAGGAGCTGGGGAACACGCCGCACGGGACCGTGGTCGTCGTCTGCGGCGACACCCCGCTGCTCTCCGGCGCGACGCTGAACGCGCTCGCCGCGACCCATGCCGGCGACGGCAACGCCGTGACGGTGCTGACCGCCGAGGTGCCGGACGCCACCGGGTACGGGCGGATCGTGCGGGACGGGGCGAGCGGGGCGGTCACCGCGATCGTCGAGCACAAGGACGCGACGGACGCGCAGCGGGCGATCCGGGAGATCAACTCGGGTGTGTTCGCGTTCGACGGGCAGCTGCTCGCGGACGCGCTGGGCAAGGTGCGTACGGACAACAGTCAGGGCGAGGAGTACCTGACGGATGTGCTGGGCATCCTGCGTGAGGCGGGCCACCGGGTCGGGGCGTCGGTCGCCGAGGACCACCGGGAGATCCTGGGGATCAACAACCGGGTCCAGCTCGCGGAGGCACGCCGGCTGCTGAACGAGCGGCTGCTGGTGCGGGCGATGCTGGCCGGGGTGACGGTGGTGGATCCGGCGTCGGTGTCCGTGGATGTGACCGTGACGTTCGAGCAGGACGCGGTGGTGCATCCGGGGACGCAGCTCCTGGGGTCGACGCATCTCGCGGAGGGCGCCGAGGTGGGTCCGAACACGCGGCTGAAGGACACGGCCGTAGGTGCGGGCGCGCGGGTGGACAACACGGTGGCGGACGGTGCGGAGGTGGGTGCGGGCGCGACGGTGGGTCCGTACGCCTATCTGCGGCCGGGTACGAAGCTGGGCGTGCGCGCGAAGGCGGGTACGTATGTGGAGATGAAGAACGCGACGATCGGTGAGGGCACGAAGGTGCCGCATCTGTCGTACGTGGGGGACGCGACGATCGGCGAGTACACGAACATCGGCGCGGCGAGCGTGTTCGTGAACTACGACGGTGAGTCGAAGCATCACACGACGGTCGGTTCACACTGCAAGACGGGTTCGGACAACATGTTTGTGGCGCCCGTCACGGTGGGGGACGGCGCCTACACCGCCGCCGGGTCGGTGATCACGAAGGACGTACCGGCGGGTTCGCTGGCCGTGGCCCGTGGCCAGCAGCGGAATATCGAGGGTTGGGTGGCCCGGAAGCGGCCGGGGAGCGCCGCCGCGCAGGCGGCGGCGTCGGCCTCCGGGAGTGACGCGGGGGAAAGCTGACCGGAAAGAGGCGCACCGATCACGGCGTACCGTGATAACTGCACATCTGCACGATTCGGCTGGCTTGCAGGGACTCCTCGCAGGGACGCGCGGGCTCGGCGGCCATCAACACGTCTGAGGAGACAGTGCTGTGACCGGGATCAAGACGACCGGCGAGAAGAAGTTGATGCTCTTCTCCGGCCGCGCCCACCCCGAGCTGGCCGAGGAGGTCGCGCAACAACTCGGTGTCGGGATCGTGCCGACCAAGGCGTTCGATTTCGCCAACGGTGAGATCTACGTTCGTTATCAGGAGTCGGCCCGCGGCGCGGACTGTTTCCTGATCCAGAGCCACACCGCTCCGATCAACAAGTGGATCATGGAGCAGCTGATCATGATCGACGCTCTGAAACGGGCGTCGGCGCGCTCCATCACGGTGATCGTCCCGTTCTACGGTTACGCGCGCCAGGACAAGAAGCACCGCGGGCGGGAGCCGATCTCGGCGCGGCTGGTCGCGGATCTGATGAAGACGGCGGGTGCGGACCGGATTCTGACGGTGGATCTGCACACGGACCAGATCCAGGGCTTCTTCGACGGTCCGGTGGACCACCTCTTCGCGCTGCCGGTGCTGGCGGACTACGTGGCGGCGAAGGTGGACCGGTCGAAGCTGACCGTGGTGTCCCCGGACGCGGGCCGGGTGCGGGTGGCGGACCGCTGGTGCGACCGGCTGGGTGCGCCGCTGGCGATCGTGCACAAGCGCCGGGACAAGGACGTCGCGAATCAGGTGACGGTGCACGAGGTCGTCGGCAATGTGTCGGGCCGGGTGTGTGTGCTGGTGGACGACATGATCGACACCGGTGGCACGATCTGCGCGGCGGCGGACGCCCTGTTCGCGCACGGCGCGGAGGACGTGATCGTGACGGCGACGCACGGTGTGCTGTCGGGTCCGGCGGCGGACCGGTTGAAGAATTCGAAGGTGAGCGAGTTCGTGTTCACGAATTCGCTGCCGGATCCGGGCAATCTGGATCTGGACAAGATCACGGTGCTGTCGATCGCGCCGACGATCGCGCGGGCGGTGCGTGAGGTGTTCGAGGACGGTTCGGTGACGAGCCTCTTCGAGGAGCAGGCGTGACCGAGCGGGACCGGGCCGAGCGTGACCGGGCAGGCGTGACCGCGGGCCGCTGAGGCCGGTGGCCTGCTGAAAGATCGATTTCTGGGGCGGCCTCTCCGCCGGGTAGACTCATCGGGTTGCTCGGCGAGGGAGGCCGCACCTGTGTGCGGCTGGTCCGTTATCGACGCGCTCTTCGTAGCAGGCCCGTTGTGGCCGGGTGACGTCCCGCGTTTGTCCCGCGTTACTTACGAGGAGTGCGTCAGTCATGGCTGAAGTGAAGATCAGCGCCGAGATCCGTACCGAGTTCGGCAAGGGTGTGGCCCGCCGTACGCGTGTCGCCGGCAAGGTTCCCGCGGTCATCTACGGCCACGGCGCCGACACCGTCCACGTGACCCTGCCGGGCCACGAGCTGATGATGGCACTGAAGACGGCGAACGCGCTGATCAGCCTGGACGTCGAGGGCCGCAGCGAGCTGGTCATCCCGAAGGCCGTGCAGCGCAACGCGATCAAGGGCCACATCGAGCACGTCGACCTGCTCGCGGTGAAGCGCGGCGAGAAGGTCACGGTCGAGGTCGCCGTGCACACCGAGGGTGACCTGGCGCCGGGTGCGAACCTGCTGGAGAACGTCCTCACCACGCTGACCGTCGAGGCCGAGGCCACGCACATCCCGGAGGCCGTGACGGTCTCCATCGAGGGCCTGGACGCCGGTGCGTCGCTCCTGGCGAAGGATGTCACGCTGCCGTCCGGCACGACGCTGGTGACGGACGAGGACGCGGTGGTCATCCAGGTCCTGGCCGCGCAGGCCGAGGAGCCGGCCGGGGACGAGGCCGAGGCGGCCGAGGGTTCCGAGGGCTGATCCTCCGGACGGTTTCACGGGGTGGCGGGCCTGCCGGGCCGGCCACCCCGTTCGCTGTATCCACGGCCTGTTGTACGAACCTGCTGTACGAACCTGCCGTACGAGCCCCTGCTGTACGAGCCCTGTTGTACGAGTGCGCGAGGAGAGACGGCGCGGATGACCACGGATGCCAACGCCCCCTGGCTGATCGTGGGCCTGGGGAACCCCGGGCCCGGTTACGCGGCCAACCGGCACAATGTCGGGTTCATGGTGGCCGATCTGCTGGCGGAGCGTATCGGCGGTTCGTACCGGCGGGCGCAGAAGGCGCAGGCCCAGGTGGTGGAGGGCCGGCTCGGCGGTCCCGGTCCGGCGGGCCGGCGGGTGGTGCTGGCCAAGCCGGCGTCGTACATGAATCTCTCGGGCGGTCCGGTGACGGCGCTGCGGGACTTCTACAAGGTGGAGACGGCGAGCATCGTGGCGGTCCATGACGAGCTGGACATCGACTACGGGGCGCTGCGGCTGAAACTGGGCGGCGGGGACAACGGGCACAACGGGCTGAAGTCGATGACGAAGGCGATGGGGCCGGACTACCACCGGGTGCGGTTCGGGATCGGCCGGCCGCCGGGGCGGATGCAGGTGGCGGATTTCGTGCTGAAGGACTTCTCGTCGGTGGAGCGCAAGGAGCTGGCGTACTTCGTCGACCGGGCGGCGGACGCGGTGGAGGCTCTGGTGATGGACGGGCTGGAGCGCGCGCAGAGCACGTACAACTCCTGACAAGCAGCCGCATTGCCGGGCTTTTCGGCGCCTGGGGTTTGACCGGGCGCGTTCCCATGGCCAAGGATCCCGCCCTATGAGCCAGAAGCGGAAGCCCTCAGCGTCCGTCGCGTCCGCCCGTATCGTCACGTTCGGCCACCGGGTGGCGATGGGCGCTGTCGTCCTGCTGCTGCTGGTGGCGGGCGTGTGGACGTCGTGGAACGACGCGCAGCACGTGGTGCTCTCCAAGGGCCGGGAGCACGGGACCCTGACGGTGACCGGATGCGGGGACGGCGTGTGTTCGGGGCGGTACGCGGCGGACGGGCCCGGCGGTGAGCCGGGGCGGATGACGATCGAGGAGTCCGTCGCCGTACGGAAGGGCGACCGGTTCCCGGTGGTGGTGAAGCCCGGGACGAACGAGCTGGTGCGTACGGGCACGGCGGGGCTGCTGTACGCGTGGGTGCCGCTGGGCGGTGCGCTGCTGCTGGCGTCGCTGGTGATCGGGGGCGGGCTGCGGCTGACGCGTACGGCGTGGGGCGCGGCGGTGGCGGGCGGAGTGCTGCTGGTGGCGACGTTCTTCGCGCTGTGAGGAGCCGGGGGGGCGGGCGCGGACGGGGCCCCCCCCCCCGGCCCCCCCGGTCCGGGGGTGCCTGCGCTGGGGGGGGGGCGGGGGGGGCCCGGGCCCCCCCCCTCCGCCGTGCCGCTCCGGCACGGCCCGCGCCTACCGCGTCGCCCCGCCCGGCAGCTG
>NZ_JBHURV010000071.1:0-21825 GCF_042673865.1 Streptomyces sp. NPDC056987 | reverse complement strand
GGCCCGGCCCCCCCCACCAGGGGCCGGGCCGTCGCCGTACCTCGTGAGCCGGCCGATCAGGCTCCGCCGCCGATGTCGGGGAGCGTCGCTCAGGGGCCGGGTACGGCGTCAGGTGGCCGCCTCCTGTCCCCGTACCGCCAGGGCGAGCGTGCGGCGCGCCGCCGCGACGATCGCCGCGTCCACGAATCGCCCGTCGACCAGCGCCTGAGCGCCCGCCTCCTCGGCCGCAGCCTCGATGATCTCCTCCGCCGACGCGATCTCCTGCGGGGACGGCCGGTAGGCGCGCTCGATCACCGGGAGCTGGCGCGGGTGGATGGCCGCCCTGCCCAGCAGGCCCAGCCCTCGGCCGTGGCGGCAGGAGGCCGCCAGTCCGTCCAGGTCCCGCACATCGGGGAAGACCGACTGGGCCGGGGGCGTCAGCCCCGCCGCCCGCGCCGCCACCACGGCCCGGCCGCGCGACCAGTCCAGGCCGCTGTCGTCCCGTACCCCCAGATCCGCGCGGAGGTCCGCCTCGCCCAGCGCGATGCCACGGACCGCCGGGTGCGCGGCGGCGATGGCGTGGGCGTGTTCCACGGCGAGGGCCGATTCGAGCAGCGCGTAGAGCGCGACGCCGGGGGCGCGGGCCGCCGCGCGGTGGATGTCGGAGGCGTACGCGACCTTCGGCAGCCGGAGCCCGTCGAGCCCCGGCAGCGCGGCCACGGCGGGCAGGTCCCGCTCGTCGGCGATCCGGACGTGGACGGGGACCGGGTGCGGCCCGGCCAGGAACTCGGCGGTGGCGGCGCGCGCGTACGCCTTGCGCTCCGGCGCCACCGCGTCCTCCAGGTCGACGATCACCACGTCCGCCCCCGAGGAGAGCGCCTTCGCCATCACCTCCGGCCGGTCCCCGGGGACGTACAGCCAGGTCAGCGGGGTGGGAACGGCGGTCACAGCACGCCCTCGGCGCGCAGCGCGGCGATCTCCGGCGCCGTCAGACCCAGCTCGGTGAGGACCGTATCCGTGTCCGCGCCGTGCGGACGGCCCGCCCAGCGGATGGCGCCGGGCGTCTCGGAGAGCCGGAAGAGGACGTTCTGCATCCGCAGCGGCCCCAGCTCGGGGTCCTCGACCTCCGTGATCGTCTGAAGCGCCCGGTACTGCGGATCGGCCATCACGTCCCGGATGTCGTAGACGGGCGCGATCGCCGCCTCGGCCCGCTCGAACGCGGTCAGCGCCTCGTCGCGGGTGTGCCGGGCCATCCAGGAGCCGACCGCGTCGTCCAGGGTCTCCGCGTGCCCGGCCCGCCCGCCGCCCGTCGCGAACCAGGGCTCGTCGATCAGCTCGGGGCGGCCGACCAGCCGCATGACCCGTTCCGCGACGGACTGCGCGGAGGTGGAGACCGCGAGCCAGGAGCCGTCTGCGGTGCGGTAGGTGTTGCGGGGCGCGTTGTTGCGCGAGCGGTTGCCGGTACGGGGCTGGACGTAGCCGAGCTGGTCGTACCAGAGCGGCTGCGGTCCCAGCACGGCCAGGATCGGCTCGATGATCGCCAGGTCGACCACCTGGCCCCGGCCCGTGGCGTCCCGCCCGGCGAGCGCCGTCAGCACCGCGTACGCCGTGGCCAGCGCGGCGATCGAGTCGGCGAGGCCGAACGGCGGGAGGGTGGGCGGCCCGTCCGGCTCGCCGGTGGCGGCGGCGAAACCGCTCATCGCCTCGGCGAGCGTCCCGAAGCCGGGGCGGTGCGCGTACGGACCGTACTGGCCGAAGCCGGTCACCCGGGCCAGTACGAGCCGGGGGTTGGCCAGGGAGAGCTCGTCCCAGCCGAGGCCCCACTTCTCCAGCGTGCCGGGCCGGAAGTTCTCGATGATCACATCCGCCCGCGCGGCGAGCCCGAGCAGCAGCTCACGGCCGCCCCGGGTGGAGAGATCGAGAGTCATGGTCCGCTTGTTGCGGCCGAGCACCTTCCACCACAGGCCGACGCCGTCCTTGGCGGGGCCGTGCCCGCGGGAGGGGTCCGGGCGGCCGGGGTGCTCGACCTTGATCACCTCGGCACCGAAGTCACCGAGGAGGGTGGCGGCCAGCGGCCCCGCGAAGAGCGTCGCGAGATCGAGGACGCGCATCCCGGCGAGGGGGAGCGGGCGGGGGTGCCCGGCGCCTCCGGACGCGGTGGCGGGGGCGGTCGTCCCGGTCCCGGTCGGCTTGGCCGCCCCGGTCGTCCCGGTCGGCTTGGTGGTCCCCGTCGTGTCGGTCGTCATCGGGCCTCGATCTCGGTACGGGGGGTGGTGCCGATGGCCGCGCGGGTCAGCTCCGCGAGGGCGTCGAAGCCGATGTCCTGGAAACCGGCGACGGAGGTCGCGAGCCGGTTCTTGAGGGGAGCGGTCCAGCGGTCGGGCAGCCGGGCCGGGTGTCCGGCCAGCAGACCGGCGACCGAACCGGCCGTCGCGCCGTTCGAGTCGGTGTCCCAGCCCCCGGACACGGCACGGCAGATGGAGCCGCTGAAATCGCCGTCCGCGTGGGTGAGGGCGGCGGCGAGCAGCGCCGCGTTCGGGACCGCGTGCACCCAGTGGTAGTGGCCGAACTCGGCGTGCAGCACATCGGCCACGGCATCGAACTCCCTGTCGGCACAGGCCGTTTCGATGCCGAGACGCACCGCCGCGGCCAGCCGGGAGCGGGGCGGTACGACGGAGAGCCCGGCCCGCAGGCACGCGTGGACATCGGCGCTCCTGGCAGCGGTGGCGATGACCGCCGCGACGAACATCGCGCCGTACACACCGTTGGCGGTGTGGGTGAGTGTCGCGTCCCGGTGGGCCTGCGCGGCGGCGGAGGCGGGGTCGCCGGGGTGGGTCCAGCCGTGGGTGTCGGCCCGGATGGCGGCGCCGATCCACTCCCGGAACGGGTTGCGGTGCCGGGCGGTGTCCGGCGGCTCGATCCCGGCGAGCAGATTGCGGTACGCGATCCGCTCGGCGGTGAAGGTACGCCCGGCCGGCAGCTCCTCCAGCCATACCCGGGCGACCTGCGCGGTGGTGAACTCCGGCCCGTGGCGCCGCAGGAGCAGCAGATTGAGGAGCGGGTAGTTGAGGTCGTCGTCCTCCGGCATCCCGTCGATGTTCTCGGCGAGCGAGTTCGGCGCGGAACGCCGGTTCCAGGGGTACGCGGCGGACAGCTCCGGGGGTACGCCGCGCGCGGTGAACCAGGTGCGCGGCGGCCAGTTGCCGGCGGCCCGGCCGAGGGCGCGGATGCCGGCGAGGGGGAGCTTCTCCACGGGCTTGCCGAGCAGACAGCCCGCGGCGCGGCCGAGCCAGGCGGCGTGCAACGCGGGCTGTGTGAGCGCCGGTCGGGTGCGCTGATCGCGCCCTTCCTCCGGTCCGGGGGGCCAGGAAGGGCAGGCCGCCCGGATCGCGGTGAGGCCGGTCGGCTCGGCCTCGGCGCGCGGCTCGGCCAGCTCGGCCAGCTCGTCGAGCAACTGCTCAGCCAATGCGCGTAGTCGGGGAGCGGCGGGCGTCGGTGAGGCACCGGCCCGATCCGGCGCGGGGGAGCCGCCCGCCGCGCGCCAGCGGCCGGCGATCTCCGAGGCGTCGCGGCCGTCCTCCGCCGCCTGGCGCAGCTCATGGCCGAGGAGATCCTCGGGCTGCACCCAGGTGAGGCGCAGGCCCGTCGCCGTATGCCCATTCGCTGTAGGGCCCGTTGCCGTGTGGCCTGTTGTCGTGTGGCCTGTTGCCCTACCGCCCGTTGCCGTACCGCCTGCCGCCGTGTGCCCCGTCGCCGTACGGCCGGTCACCGCGCGTCCTGAAGTCGACGCTCCGTCAGGTTCGCGAAGGCCGCCTCATGGGCGCGGCGCCGCTCCCGGTCCAGGGCGAACACCTCGTACGCCACCTCCGTCAACTCCCGTGCCGGGGACCGGAGATCGAGACGGCTCGCCTCGGCCACCCGGTCCGCCCACTCCGGCGGGACCGCCGCCGCGCCGCCGAGGGCCCCCGCGAGCGCACCGCTCATCGTGGCGATCGAGTCGCAGTCGCGGCCGTAGTTGACCGAACCGAGCACCGTACGGCGGTAGTCGCCCGCGCCGATCAGCAACATGCCCAGCGCGATGGGCAGTTCCTCGATGGAGTGCAGCCGGGAAGGTCTGCGGGCGCCCAGGGAGGGGGCGCGGTAGTGCGGGCCGACGGTGTCGAAGGGGGCGACGGCCTCGCGCAGTCCGCGCAGCGCCGACTCCGTGCAGCGGTGGCGGGAGGCGACCTCGCACACCGCCTCGATCGCGGCGCGCGTGCCGTCCTTCGCGACGGCGAGACAGGTCTCCACCACCGTGGCGGGGGTGGCCCCCGGTGCGCAGGCGGCGGCGACGGCGGCGGCGAAGACACCGGCCGCCTCACGTCCGTACGAGGACTGGTGGGCGCCCGCCACATCGATCGCCTCGGCGTAAGCGGCCTGCGGATGCGCGGCGTTGATCAGCCCCACCGGGGCCATGTACATCGCGGCGCCGCAGTTGACGATGTTGCCCGTGCCCGCCTCGCGCGGGTCGACGTGCCCGTAGTGCACCCGGGTGACCAGCCACTTCTCGGCGAGGAAGAGCCGCTGGAGGGGCAGCGCCTCGGCCTCCAGCTCGGGGATCCAGCGGGGTGTGGAGATCAGGTCGGGGACGAGGTGCGCGGCGATCGCGTACGCGTCGAGGTGGTCGCGGACGCGTGCGTACACCCGGATCAGGGCGTGGGTCATCAGGGTGTCGTCGGTGATGTGGCCGTCGCCCTTGTGGTACGGGGCGAGCGGGCGCGCGGTGCGCCAGTCCTCGGACCACGGGCCGACGATGCCGGTCACCCGGCCGCCGTGCCGTTCCACGATCTGCTCGGGGGAGTACCCCTCGACCGGCCCGCCGAGCGCGTCGCCGACGGCCGCGCCGGTCAGCGCGCCGGCGATCCGGTCGGCGAGGGTGGTCGTGGTCGTGGGGGGGGGGGGGGGCCCCCCCCCCCGCCGGGGGGGGGGGGGGGGGGGGGGGGGGGGGGGGGGGGGGGGGGGGGGGGGGGGGTGGGGGGGGGGGGGGGGGGGGGGGGGGGGGGGGGGGGCCCCCCCCCCCCCCCCGGGCGGGGCGGACGGTGTGGCGGGAGATTCAGAGGTGACGGGCGGTGGGGGAGTGCCGGGCGTCGGGGGAGGGCTCAGCGTCGTCATGTCGGAATTGTCCACCCGAAGCGGTCAGTTCCGTGGCTGCGAGGAGCCCGGCGAGTTCCACCAGATCCGTACCGGCGAACCGGGGCAGCGCGCACCCCGCGAGCGTGCGGCAGGCGTCCAGCCAGGCGACGGGCACGGAGTCCGCGCCCCCGAGCGCGCCGCTCAGCGCGCCGGCGAGGGCGGGGGCGGAGTCCGCGACCCGGGAGAGGCAGGCGGCGGCGGGCACCGCGCCGCTGACCTCGCCACGGGCGGCGAGGGTCAGGGCGAGGGCGACGGGCACGGTCTCGGCCGCGGCGATGCCGTAGCTGTAGACGTGGTCGACGATCTGATGCTCCAGCAGCGGTACGAGGGCGAAGGCACCGGCCGGTTCCTCGGCGAAGTCCCGGGCCAGTTTGACGGCGTGGCGGGCGTTGCGGCCGATCTCCGTGGCGCAGGGAAGCTGGTCGAGCGCGGCGTCCACGGCGGCCTCGGGTCCCGCGCCGCCGAGCGCGGCGGCGACCGCCGCGGCCGTGGCGCGGGCGCCGTGCACCCCGTCGCCGTCCTGGGTGTAGCGGGCGTCGAACTCGGCGAGCGCGGCGGCGCCGGACGGGTCGCCGGGGTGGACGGTGGCGAGGACGGCGGCGCGGACACAGGCCGCGTCGTCGAAGTAGTGCGGGTTGTCGTGGCCGGTGGCGGGCGGGCGCAGCCCGGTGGCGAGATTGCCGAGGCCCGCGCGTACCGAGATCCGGGCCCGCAGGGGCGGCACGGCCGACTCGACCTCGGGCGCGCGCGCCGCGGCGGCGGCGATCTCGCCGGCCAGGGAGTTCCAGGCGAGGTCGACGGCGACCCGCATCCGGCGCGCCGGGGCGCTCCCGTCGAACCGCGGGCCGGCCGCGGCGAGCACGCACTCGGCGGCGAAGGCGGCCCACTCGGCGTCGTCGGAAGGGCCGAGCCGGAGCGGCTCGGGCGGCTGGTTGAGGGCGATGGGAACGGGGAGGGTGGTGGTCGCGTTCTGCTCGGCGAAGGTGTCCAGCTCGCGCGTGAGCCGCCGGGTCCACTCGGGCATCCGGGCCGCCCGGTGCCGCGCGGCGGGCCACCCGGCGGCGTCCCCGGCGGCGAGCCCGAGGAGCAGGCCCTCGATCCGCCGTACGGGAGCACGGCGCGCGGCGGGCGGGGCGTCGACGCGGGGACGGAGCCCGGCCATGCCCCCGCCCGTGGCGCGCCCGGCGCTGTCCCCGTGCCGTTCTGTCGTCATGAGGCCGCCTCTTCGTCGTCGTACGGGGTGAGCAGGTCCGCGATGTCCAGGACGTGGTAGCCGCGCATCGAGGGCAGGCATCTGCCCCGTACGGGACCGATGGCCGAGGACCATTCCGGGGGGATCGCCCGTGCCCCCGACAGCGCCCCCGCCAGCGCGCCCGCGACCGCCGCCGTCGTGTCGGCGTCGCGGCCCATGTTGACGGCGGTGAGCACCGACGTACGGAAGTCACCGCGCGCCGCCGCGAACGCGCCGAAGGCCAGGCCGACCGCCTCCGGGGCCAGGTCGGTCCAGGGGTAGCCGCCGATGACCACCGCCGAACGGACCGCGCGCTCCCTCGTGAGGGTGTCGGGGTAGGCGCGCTGCGCGGCGACGACGCCGCGGCGCAGGGTGCGGGCCGTCCAGGAGTCCATGGGGACCACGGAGAGCGCCGCCGCGATCACCGAGGCCGGGCCGGCGCCCGTCATCGCGGCGGCCACCCCCGCCGCGACCGCCCGGCCGCCGTAGATGCCCTCGCCGTCGTGGCTGACCCGGCCGTCGACGGCGACCAGCCGCGCCGCCTCCTCGGGGCGGCCCGCCGCGAAGACCCCGAAGGGCGCGGCGCGCATCGCGAGCCCGTCGCTCCACGCGTGCCGGTGCTGGGCGGTGATCGGCGCGGCGAGCCCGCGCCTGAGGTTCTCCAGGGTGCCGCGCTCGCTGAAACCGGCGCCGCGGAACGGGCCCTCGTCGTGGTCCGCGAGCCAGTGGTGCCACGCCTTCTCGACATGGGCGACGGTCAGGGCCGAGCCGTGCCGGGCGAGCAGCAGCCCGGAGAAGATGGCGTACTCGGTGTCGTCCGTACCGGCCGGGCTGTCGGACACGAAGCCCTCGATCCGGCCCCAGCGGTGCCGGATCTCGGAGGGCCGCAGGTTCTCCGCGGGCGCGCCGAGCGCGTCGCCGACGGCCAGCCCCAGCAGCGCGCCGCGCGCCCGGTCACGTACCACCGCGATCCCGGCGGCGGGGTCGCATACGGTCTGCCCCATCGTGTGACCCCTTACCTGCGCCGCGCGAACACCGCACCTGTCGAACACCGCACCCGCCGGACACCGCGCCGTGTGTATCTCGCGCCTTCTTTCCGGCATCCCTGCCACGCGGAACACCGGACAAGTCCCGTGGAACCCCCCTGTCACCCGGGTGGCATCCGGCGGCTCCGACGCTCCCCCGCCCCCTCCCGTGGCCTGGTAAGTACGGCCTTCCTTGCTGGCGGGAGCGATTTTTCGTGCGTATTTTCGAAGCGTTGGGGGGTGTGACCGGTCCGCGGACGGACGCGGAACCGCCCCCGTGAAGGGGAGAACCATGTCCATCATCGAAACCGAGGCCACGCTCCACGAGGCCCACCGCGACAATCACACGCACCGCGATGTGAACGGCGGCTGGCTGCGGCCCGCGGTGTTCGGCGCGATGGACGGGCTGGTCTCCAACCTGGCACTGATGACCGGGGTCGCCGGCGGCGCCGTCTCGCAGCAGACGATCGTGATCACCGGGCTGGCGGGGCTCGCCGCGGGCGCCTTCTCCATGGCCGCGGGCGAGTACACCTCCGTGGCCTCCCAGCGCGAGCTGGTCCAGGCCGAACTCGACGTCGAGCGGCGGGAGCTGCGCAAGCACCCGGCGGACGAGATGGCCGAGCTGGCCGCGCTCTACGTCTCCCGGGGCGTGCAGCCCGAGCTGGCCCGCGAGGTGGCCGAGCAGCTCTCGCGCGACCCCGAGCAGGCGCTGGAGATCCACGCCCGCGAGGAACTGGGCATCGACCCGGACGACCTGCCGTCGCCGCTGGTCGCCGCCGTGTCGTCGTTCGGCTCCTTCGCGCTGGGCGCGCTGCTGCCGGTCCTGCCCTATCTGCTCGGCGCCACCGTGCTCTGGCCCGCGGTGCTGCTCGCCCTCGTCGGGCTCTTCGCCTGCGGTGCGTTGGTGGCCCGGGTGACCGCGCGGAGCTGGTGGTACAGCGGGCTGCGGCAGCTCGTCCTCGGCGGTACGGCCGCGGCGCTCACGTACGGGCTCGGAGCGCTGTTCGGCGCCGCACTGTAACTGGTTGCGCGAACCCTCCTGAACCCTCCCGCCCCGGCCCCGCCCGGGAGCCACGGCCCCGAAACGCTCCGTACATCCGCCCGGCACATCGCGCGGCCGAAACGTTTCCCTCGACGCGCGCCGTCCGGCAGGTAAAATGGTCCTTCCTGTGACCTACGTCCCTGAGCGTTCCGGCCTGGTGGATGCGACACTATGCCTGGCGCCACATATGTGGCCGTTACCCGGCGGTTTCGAGTCGTTCATCACCGGGCATGAGGCGTAAGCGCCGCAGGCAACGAAGCCGGCTCCGCCTCAGCCGTACGGACGACGATCTGTCCGTCCGTGCCCCCACATCCACCGTTACGAGCGGTGTCCACATGCTGGAACGCGCTATCCGCTTCCCGAGAAGCTTTCCATCATGTAACCTGCACGAAATTTCTTGGAGGGCCAGCGTCGTCCCTCGGTAAATGCATATGCCAAGCCGATACACACGACGACGGGAGAGCCGATGCGTTCCGACGCCTGGTCGCCCATGGACGGTCGCCCCGCCCCGCAAGGGATGTACGACCCCCGTAACGAGCACGACGCCTGTGGCGTCGGCTTTGTGGCCACCCTCACCGGTGTTGCCAGCCATGAGCTGGTGGAGCAGGCGCTGACCGTACTGCGCAATCTCGAACACCGCGGCGCCACCGGCTCCGAGCCCGACTCCGGCGACGGCGCCGGCATCCTCCTCCAGGTACCGGACGCCTTCCTCCGCGAGGTCGCCGACTTCGAGCTGCCCGAGGCCGGCTCGTACGCCGTCGGCATCGGCTTCCTGCCCGCCGACGACGCCACGGACGCCGTCTCGCGCATCGGGACGATCGCCGCCGAAGAGGGCCTGACCGTCCTCGGCTGGCGTGAGGTCCCCGTCGCCCCCGAACTGCTCGGCGCGTCCGCCCGCGCGACGATGCCCGCCTTCCGCCAGCTCTTCGTCGCGGACGGCACCAGCAGCGGCATCGCCCTGGACCGCAAGGCGTTCGTGCTGCGCAAGCGCGCCGAGCGCGAGGCGGGGGTCTACTTCCCCTCCCTCTCCGCCCGGACCGTGGTCTACAAGGGCATGCTCACCACCGGCCAGCTCGAACCGTTCTTCCCCGACCTGTCGGACCGCCGGTTCGCGACCGCCGTCGCGCTGGTCCACTCGCGGTTCTCCACGAACACTTTCCCGAGCTGGCCGCTCGCCCACCCGTACCGCTTCGTCGCGCACAACGGCGAGATCAACACGGTCAAGGGCAACCGCAACTGGATGCGCGCCCGCGAGTCCCAGCTCGCCTCCGGCCTCTTCGGCGACGGGACCCCCGAGAGCACCGCGAAGCTGGAGCGGATCTTCCCCGTCTGTACGCCGGACGCCTCCGACTCCGCCTCCTTCGACGAGGTCCTGGAGCTGATCCACCTCGGCGGCCGGTCGCTGCCGCACTCCGTGCTGATGATGGTCCCCGAGGCGTGGGAGAACCACGACTCGATGGACGCCGACCGGCGCGCCTTCTACCAGTTCCACGCCACGATGATGGAGCCGTGGGACGGCCCCGCCTGCGTCACCTTCACCGACGGCACCCAGGTCGGCGCGGTCCTCGACCGCAACGGGCTGCGCCCCGGCCGCTACTGGGTGACCGACGACGGACTCGTCGTCCTCTCCTCCGAGGTCGGCGTCCTCGACATCGACCCGGCGAAGGTCGTCCGCAAGGGCCGCCTCCAGCCCGGCCGGATGTTCCTCGTCGACACCGCCGAGCACCGCATCATCGAGGACGACGAGATCAAGGCGTCCCTCGCCGCCGAGCAGCCCTACAAGGAGTGGCTGGAGACCGGCGAGATCGAGCTGTCCGACCTCCCCGAGCGCGAGCACATCGTGCACACCCACGCCTCGGTCACCCGCCGCCAGCAGACCTTCGGCTACACCGAGGAGGAGCTGCGCGTCCTGCTCGCGCCGATGGCCCGCGCGGGCGCCGAGCCCATCGGCTCCATGGGCACGGACTCGCCGATCGCCGCGCTCTCCGCCCGGCCCCGGCTGCTCTTCGACTACTTCACCCAGCTCTTCGCGCAGGTCACCAACCCGCCGCTGGACGCCATCCGCGAGGAACTGGTCACCTCGCTGCGCTCCTCGCTCGGCCCCCAGGGCAACCTGCTGGAGCCGACCGCCGCGTCCTGCCGCAGCGTCACCCTGCCCTTCCCGGTGATCGACAACGACGAGCTGGCCAAGCTCGTCCACATAAACGCGGACGGCGACATGCCGGGCATGAAGGCCGCCACGCTCTCCGGTCTCTACCGGGTGAGCGGCGGCGGTGACGCCCTCGCCGCCCGCATCGAGGAGATCTGCGCCGAGACCGACGCCGCCATCGACAGCGGCGCCCGGATCATCGTGCTCTCCGACCGGCACTCCGACGCCGAGCACGCGCCGATCCCCTCGCTGCTGCTCACCGCCGCCGTCCACCACCACCTCATCCGTACCAAGCAGCGCACCCAGGTGGGGCTGCTGGTCGAGGCCGGGGACGTCCGCGAGGTGCACCACGTCGCGCTGCTCATCGGCTTCGGCGCCGCCGCCGTCAACCCGTACCTCGCCATGGAGTCCGTCGAGGACCTGGTCCGCGCCGGTACGTTCATCGAGGGCCTGACGGCCGAGCAGGCGATCCGCAACCTGATCTACGCGCTCGGCAAGGGTGTCCTCAAGGTGATGTCCAAGATGGGCATCTCCACCGTCGCCTCCTACCGCGGCGCGCAGGTCTTCGAGGCCGTCGGCCTGGACCAGGCGTTCGTCGACAAGTACTTCAACGGCACCGCCACCAAGATCGGCGGCGCCGGTCTCGACGTCGTCGCCCAGGAGGTCGCCGCCCGGCACGCCAAGGGCTACCCCGCCTCCGGGATCTCCGCGAGCCACCGCAAGCTGGAGATCGGCGGCGAGTACCAGTGGCGCCGCGAGGGCGAGCCGCACCTGTTCGACCCGGAGACGGTCTTCCGCCTTCAGCACGCCACGCGCTCGCGCCGCTACGACGTCTTCAAGCAGTACACCGACCGGGTGAACGAGCAGTCCGAGCGGCTGATGACGCTGCGCGGCCTCTTCAACTTCGCCTCCGGCCGTACGCCCGTACCGCTGGACGAGGTCGAGCCCGCCTCCGAGATCGTCAAGCGCTTCTCCACCGGCGCCATGTCGTACGGCTCCATCTCCCAGGAGGCGCACGAGACGCTGGCCATCGCCATGAACCAGCTCGGCGCCAAGTCCAACACCGGTGAGGGCGGCGAGGACGCGGAGCGTCTGTACGACCCGGCCCGCCGCTCCTCCATCAAGCAGGTCGCCTCCGGCCGCTTCGGCGTCACCAGCGAGTACCTCGTCAACGCCGACGACATCCAGATCAAGATGGCCCAGGGCGCCAAGCCCGGCGAGGGCGGCCAGCTGCCGGGCCACAAGGTCTACCCGTGGGTCGCCAGGACCCGGCACTCCACCCCCGGCGTCGGCCTGATCTCCCCGCCGCCGCACCACGACATCTACTCCATCGAGGACCTCGCCCAGCTCATCCACGACCTGAAGAACGCCAGCCCGCAGGCCCGCATCCACGTGAAGCTGGTCTCCGAGGTCGGCGTCGGCACCGTCGCCGCCGGTGTCTCCAAGGCACACGCCGACGTCGTGCTGATCTCCGGACACGACGGCGGCACGGGCGCCTCCCCGCTCACCTCGCTCAAGCACGCGGGCGGCCCCTGGGAGCTGGGCCTCGCCGAGACCCAGCAGACGCTGCTGCTCAACGGCCTGCGCGACCGTATCGTCGTGCAGACCGACGGCCAGCTCAAGACCGGCCGCGACGTCGTCATCGCCGCGCTCCTCGGCGCCGAGGAGTACGGATTCGCGACCGCGCCGCTCGTCGTCTCCGGCTGCGTCATGATGCGCGTCTGCCACCTGGACACCTGCCCGGTCGGCATCGCCACCCAGAACCCGGTGCTGCGCGAGCGCTTCTCCGGCAAGGCCGAGTACATCGTCAACTTCTTCCAGTTCATCGCCGAAGAGGTCCGCGAACTCCTCGCCGAGCTGGGCTTCCGCAGCCTCGAAGAGGCCGTGGGCCACGCCGAGCTCCTCAACACCGAGCGCGCCGTCGACCACTGGAAGGCGCAGGGGCTCGACCTCGCGCCGCTCTTCCACGTACCGGAGCTGCCCGAGAACGCCCCGCGCCACCAGGTCGTCGCGCAGGACCACGGCCTGGAGAAGGCCCTCGACAACGAGCTGATCAAGCTCGCCGCCGACGCGCTCAACGCGGACAGCGCCGAGGCCGCCCAGCCCGTACGGGCACAGGTCACCATCCGGAACATCAACCGGACCGTGGGCACCATGCTCGGCCACCAGGTGACCAAGAAGTTCGGTGGCGCGGGCCTGCCCGACGACACCATCGACATCACCTTCACCGGCTCCGCGGGCCAGTCCTTCGGCGCCTTCCTGCCGAGCGGCGTCACCCTGCGCCTGGAGGGCGACGCCAACGACTACGTCGGCAAGGGCCTCTCCGGCGGCCGGGTCGTCGTACGCCCCGACCGCGGCGCCGAACACCTGGCCGAGTACTCCACCATCGCCGGCAACACCATCGGCTACGGCGCCACCGGCGGCGAGCTGTTCCTGCGCGGCCGCACCGGCGAACGCTTCTGCGTCCGCAACTCCGGCGCGACGGTCGTCTCCGAGGGCGTCGGCGACCACGGCTGCGAGTACATGACCGGCGGGCACGCCGTCGTCCTCGGCGAGACCGGACGCAACTTCGCGGCCGGCATGTCCGGCGGTGTCGCGTACGTCGTCGACCTCGACCCGGACAATGTCAACGCCGGGAACCTGTCGGCCGTCGAACCCCTCGACGACACCGACAGGCAGTGGCTGCACGACGTGGTGCGCCGCCACCAGGAGGAGACGGGCTCCACCGTCGCCGGGAAGCTGCTGGCCGAGTGGGACACCGCGGTGGACCGCTTCAGCAAGATCATCCCGACCACTTACAAGGCAGTGCTCGCCGCCAAGGACGCCGCCGAGCTGGCAGGTCTCTCCGAGACCGAGACCACCGAGAAGATGATGGAGGCGGCGACCAATGGCTGACCCGAAGGGCTTTCTCACCACCGGGCGCGAAGTCGCCACGTCCCGCCCCGTCGAGGAGCGCGTCAAGGACTGGAACGAGGTCTACGTTCCGGGCTCGCTGCTCCCCATCATCAGCAAGCAGGCCGGGCGCTGCATGGACTGCGGCATCCCGTTCTGTCACAACGGATGTCCGCTCGGAAACCTGATCCCCGAGTGGAACGACTACGCCTACCGCGAGGACTGGACGGCGGCGAGCGAGCGCCTGCACGCCACCAACAACTTCCCGGAGTTCACCGGACGGCTCTGCCCGGCGCCCTGCGAGTCCGCCTGTGTCCTCGCGATCAACCAGCCGGCCGTCACCATCAAGAACGTCGAAGTCTCCATCATCGACAAGGCGTGGGACAGCGGCGACGTCACCCCGCAGCCGCCCGAGCGCCTCTCCGGCAAGACCGTCGCCGTCATCGGCTCGGGCCCGGCCGGTCTCGCGGCCGCCCAGCAGCTCACCCGGGCCGGTCACACGGTCGTGGTGTACGAGCGCGCCGACCGTATCGGCGGGCTGCTGCGCTACGGCATCCCCGAGTTCAAGATGGAGAAGTCGCACATCAACCGCCGTATCGAGCAGATGCGCGCGGAGGGCACCAAGTTCCGTACCGAGACCGAGATCGGCCGGGACATCACCGCGCAGACGCTGCGCAAGCGGTACGACGCCGTGGTCATCGCCGCGGGCGCCACCATCTCGCGCGACCTGCCCGTCCCGGGCCGCGAGCTCAAGGGCATCCACTTCGCGATGGAGTACCTGCCCCTCTCCAACAAGGTGCAGGAGGGCGACCTGACGGTCTCCCCGATCACCGCCGAGGGCAAGCACGTGGTCGTCATCGGCGGCGGCGACACCGGCGCGGACTGCGTCGGTACGGCGCACCGCCAGGGCGCCGCCTCCGTCACCCAGCTGGAGATCATGCCGAAGCCCGGCGCCGAGCGCGCCACGCACCAGCCGTGGCCGACCTTCCCCATGCTCTACAAGGTCACCTCCGCGCACGAGGAGGGCGGCGAGCGGATCTACTCCGTCTCCACCACCCACTTCGAGGGCGACGAGGACGGCAACGTCCAGTCCCTGCACCTGATCGAGGTGGAGTTCAAGGACGGCAAGCTGGAACAGAAGGCGGGCACGGAGCGGGTCCTCCCCGCCCAGCTCGTCACGCTGGCGATGGGCTTCACCGGCACCGACCAGGAGAACGGCCTGGTCGAGCAGTTCGGCCTCGACCTCGACCAGCGCGGCAACATCGCGCGGGACGCGGACTTCGCGACCAACGTGCCCGGCGTGTACGTCGCGGGGGACGCGGGCCGTGGCCAGTCCCTGATCGTGTGGGCGATCGCGGAGGGCCGTTCGGCGGCGGCGGGCGTGGACCGCCACCTCACCGGGGCCAGCGACCTGCCGGCCCCGATCCGCCCGACGGACCGCGCGCTGATGGCCTGATCCGCCGCACTACATAAGAGACTCCCGTACAACGGCGTACGGGCGGTGTCGGCCCGGGGAGCGTCTCCCGGGCCCTCCCGCAAGACGCGGCGCCTGCCCCAGTCCCCGACCGGACCCATGGCAGGCGCCGTGGCGTGCGTCCGGGGACCATTGGAGTCCGGGGCCGGTGCGTCCGAACCGGTGGGAGAATCAGGGGAATTCAGCCCCTCGACCGAAGAGGACCGCGCATGGTCACCGCCCCTGGTTCCGCCCCGTCCGGCCCGGCCATCAGCTTGCGCAAGGTGGAGGAGACGGCCCCCGCGCTGGTCAGCCTCTACAAGAGCGCGAAGGTGTCGCTGGAGAAGAACGGGCTGAGCGGGGAGCGCGCGGCCGTCTACCTCGTCCTCGACTACTCGGGCTCGATGCGGGAGTACTACCGGGACGGCACCGTCCAGGCCCTCGCGGACCGGGTCCTCGGTCTCTCCGCCAACCTGGACGACGACGGCATCGTCCCCGTCGTCGTCTTCTCCACCGACATCGACGCGCGGACGGACATCTCCCTCGCCGAGCACGAGGACCGTATCGCCAAGATCGTCGCCTCCCTGGGACACATGGGGAAGACCAGCTACCACCTGGCGATGGACGCCGTGATCGACCACTACCTCGACAGCGGCTCGACCGCCCCCGCCCTCGTCGTCTTCCAGACGGACGGCGGCCCGATCAGCAGACCGGCGGCCGAGCGCTACCTCTGCAAGGCCGCCAGGCTGCCGCTGTTCTGGCAGTTCATCGGCTTCGGCGACCCGGACAGCCGCCAGTTCGACTTCCTCCGCAAGCTCGACGAACTCCCCGTACCGGAGAAACGCGCCGTCGACAACGCGGGCTTCTTCCACGCGGGCCAGGACCCGCGCGAACTCCTGGACAGCGAGCTGTACGACCGGCTGACCGGCGAGTTCCCGCACTGGCTGGCGGCCGCGCGGGCGCAGGGCATCGTCCCGTGACGCTCCGTGTCCCGCGCGCCGGGAGCCGCGCCGCCGCACCGTGGCGGGGCGGCGGCGGCATCACCCACGAGATCGCCCGCCGGCTCCGGTCGCCTCTCCTGCCGCCCCTCAGGTCGCGCTGAGCGGGTCGGTCTCGCGCGCCTTCAGCGCGAGCGCCCCGCTCGGGCAGAGGTGCACGGCCTCCCGCACCTTGTCGAGGTCGTCCTCCCCGACCCCGTCGGCCAGGACGACCACCATGCCGTCGTCCTCGCTCTGGTCGAACAGCTCAGGTGCCGTGAGGACGCACTGACCGGCGCCCACGCAGCGCGCGCGGTCCGCGACGATCCGCAGTTCGGTGCTCATGGATTTTCCCTTCTCACCAGCTGACCGGCAGCTCGTAGATGCCGTAAACGGTGCTGTCGTCCTTGAACGCCAGCTTCTCGACGGGCGCCGCGAGCTTCAGCCCCGGGACCCGCCGGAACAGGGTGTCGAAGACGATCTGCAGCTCCATTCTGGCCAGGTTCTGCCCCAGGCACTGGTGCGCGCCGAACCCGAAGGCGAGGTGGTTACGGGCGCCGCGCTCGATGTCCAGCTCGTCCGGGCGCGGGTAGACCGCCGGATCGTGGTTGCCCGCGTTGCTGAGGACGAGCACCCCTTCGCCCTTCCGGATGAGCACCCCGCCGAGCTCCACGTCCGCCGCGGCCACGCGCGAGACCGCGGCGTCGGCGATGGTGAAGGAGCGCAGCAGTTCCTCGACGGCCGCGGGGGTCCGCGCCGGGTCCGCGCGGAGCGCCGCCAGCTCGTCCGGGTGCTCCAGCAGCGCCATGGTGCCCAGCGAGATCATGTTCGCGGTGGTCTCGTGGCCCGCGATGAGCAGCAGGAACGCCAGGCCGATCAGATCCTCACGGTCGTACGTGCCGGCCTCGCGGTGCTTCAGGATCTGCCGCCCGAGCAGATCGTCGGTCGGCTCCCGCTCCTTGTCCGCGATCAGGCTCTCCAGATACGCGTGCAACTCGTCCCGCGAGTGAACCTTCTTGGGGACCGCCGCGGTGCGGCTGATCAGCTGGGACGAATGCCGCTGGAAGAATTCGTGGTCCGCGTACGGGACCCCCAGCTGCTCGCAGATGACCAGCGAGGGCACGGGCAGGGACAGCGCCGTCACCAGGTCCGCGGGACGGGGCCCGGCGAGCATGGCGTCCAGACACTCGTCCACGATCTGCTGGATCCGGGGCTGGAGCGCCCGCATCCGCCGCACGGTGAACTCACCGAGCACGCTGCGCCGCGCCGGGCCGTGCTCCGGCGGATCCATGCTGATCATCGTGGGCAGCGCCTTGGCGGCGAGCGTCTGCGCGCCCTCGCTGAGGGCGGGGAATCCGGGCGCGCCCCGGTCCGAGCTGAACCGGGGATCGGCGAGGAGCGTACGGATGTCCTCGTGCCGGCTGACCGCCCAGGCGGTGGCACCGGTGGGCAGCGTGACCCGCGCGATCGGGGCCTCCTCGCGCAGTTGCTCGTACTCGCCGGGCGGGGCGTAGGGGCAGGCGCGGGGGATGGGCAGCGTCATGTCGGTCCGATCGTTCTGATCGGACCGGCCGGTTACGCCGGGCCGCTCATCGACATCGGGAGTGTTGCTCATCGGATCGCTCCATTTCAGGCGTACGGGCCAAAAGGGGATCACTCGTGCACACCTTCGACAGTAACTAAGTGGAGGTTTTTCGTCCAGATGAGGGGTGGCAGAATCGGCCATCACTTACGGTGCCCTTACGGAAAGGCGGTGCCATGGCGGAAGACGCCGCAAGGCCCCTCCGGGCCGACGCCCGGCGCAACCGCGACCAGATCCTCGCGGCGGCCAAGCGGGTGTTCGGCGCCCAGGGGCCCGACGTGCCGATGGAGGAGATCGCCCGGCAGGCCGGGGTCGGCACCGGCACGCTCTACCGGCGCTTCCCCGACCGGACGTCGCTCATCCTGGCCGTCGCGCACGACAGCTTCGCGAAGGTCCTCGCGGAGGCCCAGGCGGCGGTCGCCGAGGAGCGGAGTGCCTGGAACGCCCTGGTGAGAGTGGTCCGTACGTCACGGGAGCTCCAAGTGAGCGTGCACCTCACGATCCTCTCCGCGCCGGCGTCCCATGCCGCCCTGGTGGACCCGGAGGTCACCCGGTTCCAGCGTGAGCTGCTCGGGCTCCTGGACGAGGTGGTGCGCGCGGCCCAGCGGGAGGGCACCCTGCGCCCGGACGTCGGAACCGGCGACGTCGCCGCGCTGCTCTCCCTGCTGCTGCGGCCGCTGGGTGCCCTGCCGAGCATCGAGTCCTGGCAGATCTCGGAGCGCGCCATGGCCCTGCTCCTCGACTCCCTGCGCACCCCGTCGCGCTCCCGCCTCCCGGGCGAACCCCTGACCCTGCACAACCTGAAGCCCGGCCTCACCACAGACCCGCAGTAAAGGCATGAAGTGCGTCACAGTTCCGCGAAACAGGCCGTACCGGTCATTCGGTGCCTGGCGGCGGCAACGGCCCGCGCCTGTCGGCCGATCCGAGGGTGCCCCGTCGATGAACCGGGTGCGGTGCTCCCCGGCGCCGCCCCAAGGGAGACTTAGGCCACCCTTCCCTGCCGCCGGGACGCCTGGTAGAGATGGTGGGGTTCTGTCAGCACATCGGAAGTCCCACCATGAACCAGGACAACCATCCCGGCCTCATACCCTTCACGATCGACCTGACCTTCGAGGAGGCCCGGCGACGGGCCGAGGTCGTGGCCGCGCTCGGGCCCGACTGGGACCCGGTGGCCGCTCTCCGGGGCGAGGACGAGGCGTACGCCCTCCTCTACTCGGGCCTGGACGCCGAGCAGCAGCGCACCTACGACATGCTGGTGGCGGCCGGCGTCCTGCCGGGAGAGGGTCCGGGCCATGCGGCTGCCCATTGACCCGCAGGCGGACCCGGCCCGCCGGGCCTGGGTGGCCTGCCCGGTCTGCGACGACGCCCGCCACTGCGCGGCCTGCGCCGGCCGGCGCAACTGCGGCGAGCACTGGCGCTACCTGATCTCCAACGACGGGCCGATCCTCCACCTCCAGTGCCCGCGGTGCACCTCCGCGTGGTCGCTGAACACCCGGCCCGGTGTCACCCGCCCCGGCGGTAGCACCCCCTGCCCCTGACCGCCGGCGCCATCGCGGCGCGAAAAGGCGACAGAAGGTGTCGGGTATGCGTTGTTGGCTGTACGCATGACATTCACCTGGGCCGATTTCGTCTCGGCGGAGCCGCGCTTCGCCGGGACCGTTCAGCGGCGATTCGAGACGTACCGCCACCATGTGCTCGCCACCCTCAGAATGGACGGCTCCCCGCGCCTCGCCGGGCTCGAAGTCACCTTCCGCTGGGGGGAGTTGTGGCTCGGGATGATGCCCCATTCACGCAAGGCGCAGGACCTGGCCCGCGATCCCCGATTTGCCCTGCACGCGAATCCGGGAACAGATGACCGAATGGAGGACGGGGATGTGAGGATCGGTGGGCGTGCGGTGGAGGTGCTGGACGGCGAGGTGCGGGCGCGCTTCGCCGCCGGCCTGTCCCCGCCGGAGCCGTTCCTGCTCTTCCGGGCCGAGCCGGAGGAGGTCGTGGCGACCTCCGTCGACGGGTCTGACCTGGTGCTTCGCGTCTGGCGGCCGGGCGGCCCGATGCGCACCCTGCGGCGGGGTTCCGGGGACGACCCGGTCCGTGAGGAGCCGTACGGGGAGGCCGGTGCGCAAGGGCGTCCGGAGTCCCGTGAAGGCGGTTGAGGCAAGGGCGCGATCATGTGGGGAGTACCACTCCGTGGCCGGCGACGGAGCGTGCTAGGCTGACCGCGTTGCAGTTTTGGTACCCATGAACTTTATGTGCGCCTGACGGGAATGTTCCTCAGGCGCATTATTGTTTTTGCCGGCTTCTCCGGATGGGGCTCAATGCGGCGACGAGGAATCCGTGAAGTGCGGATTTCCGGCTCTGCACCTGTTTTAGGAGAATGACATGGCTACTGGCACCGTGAAGTGGTTCAACTCGGAAAAGGGCTTCGGCTTCATCGAGCAGGACGGCGGCGGCGCCGACGTCTTCGCCCACTACTCGAACATCGCCACCTCGGGCTTCCGTGAGCTCCAGGAGGGCCAGAAGGTCTCGTTCGACGTCACGCAGGGCCAGAAGGGCCCGCAGGCGGAGAACATCGTCCCGGCCTGATTTCCCGGACGTTGTACCTCGCAGCCGGGGCTCGCACCTGCACGGTGCGGGCCCCGGCTCGCGCTGTCCGAAGGCCCGGCCGTCCTCGGCCAAGGAAGGCTAGTACCGAATGACTCGATCCGAACGCCCGGCACGTGCACCCAGACCTGCCGGTAAGCGCCCGGTGAACTCCCGCGCCAGAGGAGGAGCCGCGAAGCCACCCGCCCGCCGCCCCGCCCCCCGGCCGCAGGAATTCACGCTGCCGGAGACCCTCACCCCCGCACTGCCCGCCGTCGAGGCGTTCGACGAGCTGGACATGCCCGCAGGGCTGCTGAAGACCCTCACCGCCCAGGGCGTCACCCAACCCTTCCCGATCCAGGGCGCGACCCTGCCGAACTCCCTCGCGGGCCGGGACATCCTCGGCCGCGGACGGACCGGTTCCGGCAAGACGCTCGCCTTCGGGCTGGCGCTGCTGGCCCGTACGGCCGGCCGCCGCGCCGAGCCGCGCGCGCCGCTCGCCCTCGTGCTGGTGCCCACCCGCGAGCTGGCGCAGCAGGTCACCGACGCGCTCACCCCGTACGCGACCGCCGTCAACCTGAAGCTGACCACGGTCGTCGGCGGGCTCTCCATCGGCAAGCAGGCGGGCGCGCTGCGGCGTGGCGCCGAGGTGCTCGTGGCCACGCCCGGGCGGCTGATCGACCTCATAGAGCGCGGTGACTGCCGGCTCGACCAGGTCTCGATCACCGTGCTCGACGAGGCCGACCAGATGGCCGACATGGGCTTCATGCCCCAGGTCACGGCGCTGCTCAAGCAGGTCGAGCCGGACGGGCAGCGGATGCTGTTCTCGGCGACGCTGGACAAGAACATCGACCGGCTCGTACGGCAGTACCTCACCGACCCCGTCGTGCACTCCGTCGACCCGTCCCAGGGCGCGGTCACCACGATGGAGCACCACGTGCTGTACGTCCTGGACGAGACGGACAAGAAGGAAGTCACCACGCGGATCGCCGCGCGGGACGGCCGGGTCCTGCTCTTCCTGGACACCAAGCGCTCCGTGGACCGGCTGGTCAAGCGGCTGCTGGCGAGCGGCGTACGGGCCTCGGGGCTGCACGGCGGCCGTTCGCAGCCGCAGCGCAACCGGACCCTCGAACAGTTCAAGAACGGTCTGGTCACCTGCCTCGTGGCGACCAACGTGGCGGCGCGCGGCATCCATGTCGACGATCTCGACCTGGTCGTGAACGTGGACCCGCCCGTCGACCACAAGGACTACCTCCACCGCGGCGGGCGCACCGCCCGGGCGGGGGAGTCCGGCAGTGTCGTCACGCTCGTCCTGCCCGAGCAGCGGCGCGAGATGACCCGGCTGATGTCCGACGCGGGGATCGCGCCGAAGTCCGCGCGGATCAAGTCCACGGACGAGGAACTGGCGACGCTCACCGGTGCGCGGCTGCCCTCCGGGGTCGCCGTCACCATCGAGGTGCCGCAGCCCCCGGTCCAGCAGAAGCCGAAGGCGCAGCGGACCCGCACGTCCCGGCCGTCCCGGAGCAACATGGGCGGCGGCGCGGGCGCGACCGGTGGCGGCTCGTCCCGCGGTGGCCGTGGCCGCCGCGGAGGCTCCGGCGGTTCCGGCGGCGCGGGCGGCGGCTCCGGCCGCGGCGCCCAGGGCGGACGGCGTACCGCCGCCTGAGCGCGGACGACTGAACGCAGGGGCCCGGCGGCGCGGAGGAACGCGCCCCCCGGCCCCCGCCGGGGGTGGGGGGGGCG
>NZ_JBHURV010000070.1:0-22184 GCF_042673865.1 Streptomyces sp. NPDC056987 | reverse complement strand
AGGATCGAACGAAGGCCGTTCTCGCGTCAGGCACTCAGCCGAAAGCGCCAGCAAGTTCGAGGCCATGTTCGACCACAGGCGATAAACGCCAAGCTTAGTCCTAAAAATCCCCAGATCGAATCCAGGTGTTTGCTCGGTTCATAATTGTTCTCGCTGCCGTCGGCCACCACGTACCCACCCTCCGATGGCCAATTTTCTAAGGGTGCGTCCAGTGTCTCGTAATGCTGATGGGGAGGCGTCCTTGCTCCCTCAAAGGCCCGCCACTCATCCCTGTCGGTTCGCATGCTTCGCAGCCTGAACCCAGCCCTCCCGACAGGAAGATATGCGTACCTGCTGCGGCAGGTCACGGCCTGGTGCGCAGCAGCTCGGAGACGCGGCTGGTCTGCCCGAGCCAGGTAGGGCCCGGGCCGAGCGCGCCCGTCACGACGGCACAGCGCCCGCGGTTCGGGCGGAATCCCTGCGGAGCACGGCGTGAACGGGGCCCGGGGTCTGCGAGTGAGCACAGGGCGCGGGGTGATGTCCGCAGGTCACCGATACCCGGAAAACGCGGTGGGCAGGGGTGGTTGGATGGCCGGTGCCAAAGCCGATGGAGGTTCGTTGAGCATGCCGCTCCGCTGTTCGGCGGGAGCGGGCCGGGACGACGGGGAGGTAGCTGGTGAGCGACCGAAGCTCGATCGAGTGGACCGAGGCAACATGGAACCCGACGACAGGCTGCGACCGTGTGTCCTCGGGATGCGACAACTGCTACGCGATGACGCTGGCCAAACGCCTCAAGGTGATGGGGTCGGCGAAGTACCAGAACGACGGGGACCCCAGGACGTCCGGGCCAGGGTTCGGCCTGACCGTACATCCGGACGCGCGCCGCTGCTGGCAAGGGCATCTGGTCCCAGGTCCGTCCCTCCAGCTCGCGTCCCAGTGTTCGCCGCTCGCCAGGATGAGCTTGATGACTACATCGAGGCGCAAGTGCCCCTGGTTGCGCAGTTGTTCCGCGGCTAGGCTGTAGGTCCGAGCAGGACGCCCACGTCTTCGGTGTCGAACATCGCATCCTTCCAAAGGAGTTGAACGTGGCGACCTCGGCGGTGGTGTCGTACGCGCGCATCCACGTTATGCAGACCTGCCGCCCGCGAGCTGTCCGGCATGGCGCCGGACCGGGCAGTGGCCGGACCTCACGGCGGCCATGAGCTGCCCGATGTCGACGGGACGGTCCTCGAACGTGGTGGACAGTCCGCAGTCGCGGTTGTCGAAGCGGATCACGTAGCGGCCACGATCGGCGAGTGCGCGACAGAAGTCCTCGTGCCACGCGATCATCTGGGCGCCGAGCCCCATCACGAGCAGGACTGGCGCGTCGGCGGGGTCACCGAACGTCTCGTAGGCGATGGATACATTGGGTGAGACGTCGACGATCGGCATGTCGGCGTGTCGGCAGTCTCTCAGCATCCTCGGCCGGCGCGCACCGGGATTCTGGGGCTGTCCTCCGGATCTTGCCGTGCTCGCGGACCCCCGCCCGGTCCCCGCGGCTTTCCCGCCGGCGAGGGGGACCGGCCGGCGCGACGAACGGTCCGCCCCGGAGGACGCGGGCCGCCGAGCGTAAAATGTGCAGTGTGAACCCGCGACTGGCCCTGCTCAGTACGGCGGCTTCCGGCACTCCGGAGAGCGAAGTCTTCCGGCTGGCGCTCCAGCACGCCGCTGGGGAGCTGTGCGCCCTGGGGGGAATGATCCACCTCTGTGGTCCCACGTCCGGGTTGTGCCTGGCGTCGGCGGTCGGCCTGCCGTCCGCCCTCACCGGCTCCTGGGAGATCATCGACGAGAAGAGCCCGCTGGCCCCGGCGCGCGCCCTGCGCCGGGGCGCCGCCCTGTGGCTGCCCCCGCTCCCCGCCGAAGCCGCCGACAGCCCGGGGCCAACCACCGGCATGGCCGCCCTGCCGGTGTCCGGCGGCGGACGGATCATGGGCACCCTCACCGTCCTGACGGGAGACCGGAGCGAGCCCACCCCCGAGCAGTGGGACTTCCTGCGGGCCGTCGTCGCATGGGCCGAGGAGCGCATGGCTCGGGCTCCGAAGATGTCGGAATTCGTACCGAAGGATCCCGACGGTGACCGGTCCCGACAGAATGTGCCCGGCCTCAGAGTCGGCTGGTGGGACTGGAACCTCCAGACCGACGAACTGATCTGGGACGCGGCGGTCATGGAGCTCTACGGCAGCAAGTCGGCCGATTTCACCGGCAAGGTCCAGGACTGGATGCACGTCCTCCACCCCGATGACCTGGCACCGACCATGGCGGAAGCGCAGCGGGCGATCCGCGAACACTCCGTGTACGAGGCCGTGTACCGGGTGCGGCGCCTGGACGGCACGTACGGCTGGTCGCGGGCCCGCGGCATGCCGACGTACGACGACAGCGGCCGGCCGCTCCGGATGGTCGGCGTGAGATGGGAGAACAGCGAGTCGCTTTCCGCCCGGGACGCGCTCAGCCGGGCCCTTCGCCAGATGGGCGACGGATTCCTGGCGGTGGACGCCAAGTGGCGCGTCATCTTCACCAACCTGGAGGCGGAGCACGCGATGGGACTCTCCCAGGACGAGACCTTCGGGCGTGTGCTGTGGGATCTGCCCGCCGCACGGCGGATCAAGGGCCTGGAGCGCCGCTGCCGGAAGGCCGCCGCCGAGAAGAAACCCGTCAGTTTTGATGCGCTCATGCCAGATACGGGGCGTCGTTACCGGCTACGGCTCGTACCCGGGCCGGTGGGCTGCGCCCTTTACCTGTCTGACGTCACCGAGAAGCTGCGCATGCAGGAGGAACGCCGGGCGGCCGAGCGGGCCGCGTCCGAGCGAGCCGCCCAGATCATGGAGCTGACCGCGGCGCTCGCCAAGGCGACGACCTCACAGGACGTGGTGGACGCGGTGGCCCGGCGTGTGCTGCCGCCGTTCGACGCCGTCGGGCTGATGGTGCAGGCCATAGAGGGGAACCGGCTCCTCAATGTCGGGTCCGTCGGATACGCGGACGACTTCCTCGATGTCGTGAACGACCGCGTGGCGGCGGGCACCAGCCCGTCCTGGCAGGTGGTCTCGTCCGGGGTACCGGCATTCCTGTCCTCGCGGCAGGAGTACGCCGCGTACGCGCCCGACCACGCCGATCTGCCGGCCATCGCCGACAAGCAGGCGTGGGCCTTCCTGCCGCTGACGGCGTCCGGGCGCACGTTCGGGGTGTGCGTCGTGTCCTTTGACCGTCCCCGTCGGCTCACCGACGACGAGCGTTCGCTGCTGACCACCATCAGCGCCCTCGTCGCGCAGGCCCTTGAGCGGGCCCGGCTCTACGACGCCGAGCGTGTCCGGTCCCGGGAACTCCAGCGCAGCCTGCTTCCCACCGGCCTTCCCGACCTGGCCGCGTGCGTGACCGCCGCCCGTTACCTCCCCGCCGGGCAGGGCATGGACGTGGGCGGCGACTGGTACGACGTCATCCCGCTCTCCAGCGGCCAGGTCGCCCTCGTCGTCGGCGACGTGATGGGCCACGGCCTGCCAGAGGCGGCCGCCATGGGCCGCCTGCGTACGGCCGTACGCACCCTGGCCGACCTCGAACTGCCCCCCGACGAGATCATGGGGCACCTCAACGACATCGTCGGCGAGATGGGCGACGAGTCCTACGTGACCTGCCTGTACGCGCTCTACGACTCCACCACCCAGGTCTGCTCGATCACCCACGCCGGACACCCGCCCCCGGCCCTGGTGTATCCCGACGGCACCGTGCGGTTCCCGGAACTGGGCGCGGATCCGCCGCTCGGCGCGGCCGAGCCGCCGTTCGAAACGGTCGAGCTGACCGTGCCCGAAGGCACTCTGGTCGTGCTCTACACCGACGGCCTCGTCGAGTCGGCGAAGCGCGACATCGACACGGGTATGGCGGACCTGGCCCGGCTCCTGCGCACTGCCCACGCGGACGGCGGCGACGCGGATCTGGAGCGCCTCTGCGACACACTGACGGCCGGGCTGCTTCCCGCCGAGCACCAAGCGGCCGACGACGCGGCCGTTCTCGTGGCCCGCCTCCACGCCCTCAACGCGGACAGGATGGCCTCCTGGCCGCTCACCGAGGAACCGAAGGCGGCCAGCCTGGCCCGCCGCTATGTCCGTGAGCAGCTCTCCGTCTGGGGCCTGGACGACCTGACATCCACCACGGAACTGCTGGCCAGCGAACTGGTGGGCAACGTCGTACGCCACGCCAAGGGCCCGGTCAGCCTCCGGCTGCTGCACGGCGCCGAGCTGATCTGCGAGGTCTTCGACGGCAGCCTCACGATGCCCCGCATGCGCCGTGCCGCGGACACCGACGAAGGCGGTCGCGGGCTGCAGCTGATCACTGCGCTTTCGCAACGCTGGGGCAGCCGCTACACGGCGAAGGGAAAATGCATCTGGACCGAGCAGGCCCTGCACGGGCTCGACGGCCGCGGCAACCAGTCGTCCGATGCCCTGGAGCTGATGTTGCTGAGCACCGGCGGGTTCGACGGGACGGAGGGACTCGACGTGGACCTGAACGCGCCTTCCTCGGGGGAGGGGGAGCGCTGACGGCCTGGCGCACGGCCGAGCGGAACGCGCGACCGGCCCGCCGGCCGGCACCTCCTGTCAGTCGGCGGGCATCTCGCCGGGGCGGACCACTGGACCCGCCCGAACGGTCTTCACGGCAAGTACCGGGTCGAGAGGTTCCACGAGTTCCTTGGTGGCGACGGCCACGAGGCGCGTCGGCGCGTCACCGTCCAACAGTGCCTTCAGATACGCGATGGCCTCCGCGGGCGAGAGTACGGACAGTCTCCGGCGCAGTGTCCGCACGGCGTGCACGCGCCCGCGCGCGGCGGCCACTTCCCGCAACTCGTCGTGGAGTTCGTCCACTGCGGTGTACACCGGCAGCCCGCGAATCCGGGCCCGGTAGTCGGCTTCCCACGCTCCGGACGCCGAGGAGATGACGCCGATGTGGTGCAGTGCCCCGTCGACCCGGTCGACGAGGTACGGTCCGTTGCCGATCAGCATGGACGACCAGTCCCGGGTGCGTGCGAACTCCTCGGACTGCCAGGAGACGATCCACACCAGCTCGTGCTCCTCGACGTGAACCACAACCCTCCGCTTGGCGGCCGCGTCCACGGCCCGCCACTCCTGGTAGTCCCGCTCCAACTGCTCTTCGACGGCCCGAACGGCGGCCTCTCGCTCGATCACACGTGCAGCATCCCGTGCGGATCCCCCTCCCGGCCGGCGAATTCGGACGGCGAGGAGCCACGCACGAGACGGGGAGGGGGCACCCACGAGATCACACAGACCTCAGAAGCCGCATTTCGCCCACCAGGCCGACGAGGACACGAGTTAACCTCCCCGGTGCGCCCCAGCACCCCGCCCGGCGCGGCACGAAGCCGCGCTGGGGCGCACCGAAGCTGATGACGGCGGCCAACCGGACGGTGCCCGACGTGCACATCCGCGCCCCGCACGTCCTGGCGCCCGCGCCCATGAACGCCCACCCCGCCGCGCCGAGGGATCAGGTCCCCACAGAGGATGAGGTGCCCCCGACCGTCGCCTCGGCGGTGGCCTTGACGTGCTCGTTACGGACGCGGATCAGCCGCGGCATGTACCTGTCGAGCATGACGGCCTCGGCGAGGGTTCCCAGCAGGCCGAGCGGGGCCGCGAAGTCGATCACATCGCGCATCAGAGTGCTGACGTACTCATCGCGCTCGAAGTGGTGCGCATGGTGCCACTGCTTGAACGGACCAGACACCTGTTCGTCAACGAAGTAGCCCGGGGGGTCGAAGGCGCTGATGCAGGGGGTCATCTGCCAGCGCAGGCCGAAGTGCCTGGCCTGCCAGGTGACGGTGTCACCCAGGGGCATGCGGCCGGCGGTAACGCCCTCGACGGCCCGTTCACCGGATCCGGCCATCGAACTGGTGTGGACATCAACGTCCAGTGACACATCGAAGACGCGCTGCGGGGCTGCCGCGATGTGAGTGCTGATTTCGAAGTGCGTCATTCCGCGACCCTAAGGCGTGTCCGTAATGTCAGTCGGGGAGCCGTAGTCGCAGGCCGGCGAGGGTGACCAGGGCTTTGTAGTGGCGGGCTCGTTTGTCGTAGCGGGTGGGTGCGCCACGAGGCGCCATGGAATCGAGTGAGGTGAGAGACCTTCACCACCGGGTCGTCGTAGCAATCCGGTTGAAGCTGGGGGCAGTTCGGTTCGGGGGATGCCGAGCCGGGCGGTAAGCAGCCCCGACAACGCCGGGACGGGTTGGCACTGCCAGACAACCCGGGTCCGGCTAGCGAGACAGGAAGGTGCACGCGAGAAATCAGTGCTTGACGCCCCGTAATTACGACACCGGCTCGAACCTGGCGGATCTGGGCCGGACGCAGTGCACGACCACCAGCGCTCGCCGGTGGTCGACTCCGAAGCCGATTCCACGTATCGGTGGGGAGGCCACGCCGAAAGCCTGCGGCGTAAGCGTGGCGATGCTGCCGGGGTAGAGCTGGGCACCTCACCCGTCGATCGATTCCGTGGTGAACGTGGGAACTGCCCGCGGTCGCCCTATATCGGACATCCAGTCCGATCGGGGGCAGGCCCATCGCCGGCTGATGGCCGTCGGGCAGGACGGAGGCTCCGTAGTACTCGGAGGCCGGGAAAGCCGGCCACATGGGGAAGGGGGCCAGCAAGTCAGCAGTAAGGAGACTGGAATGCCAGGAGGCTGTCGCCGGTGAATACCGACGAGCTGGAATGGGCCTTGCTGAAGGCCGAACGCCGGGTACTGGAGATCCAGACCAAGCTGCACCGTTGGGCTGCCGATGATTCTCATCGCAGGTTCGACGACCTGTTCAACCTCGTGGCCGATCCCGCCTTCCTATTGGTGGCGTGGGACCGTGTCCGGGGAAACAAGGGTGCCCGCACGGCCGGAGTGGACGGGAAGACCGCCCGCTCCATCGAATCCGGGCAGGGAGTCGAGGTGTTTCTCGACAAGCTGCGGACCCAGCTCAGAGACCGCACCTTCCATCCGGTTCCCGTCCGCGAGCGGATGATTCCCAAGGCGAATGGTAAGCTTCGTCGTCTCGGGATCCCGACCGTGGCGGACCGAGTGGTCCAGGCGTCCTTGAAACTGGTGCTGGAGCCGGTATTCGAAGCGGATTTCCTCCCGTGTTCCTACGGTTTCCGCCCGAACCGCCGAGCCCACGATGCGATCGCTGAGACTCGCTACCTCGCCAGCCACGGATACGAGTGGGTGGTGGAGGGCGACATCACGGCGTGCTTCGACGAGATCTCGCACCCGGCTCTCATGGAACGGGTGCGGAATCGAATCGGGGACAAGCCGGTGTTGTCCTTGGTGAAGGCGTTCTTGAAGTCCGGGATCCTGTCCCGTGACGGAGCCTTCACGGACACACGCACCGGGACCCCGCAGGGCGGGATCCTGTCGCCGCTGCTTGCCAACATCGCACTCTCGGTCCTGGACGAGCACATCGCCCAGGGCCTCGGAGGCCCAGATAGTACCTCCGAGGATCGGCGCAGGAGACGGCGCCGAGGATTGCCCAACTACCGGCTGGTCCGGTATGCGGACGACTTTCTCGTACTCGTCTTCGGGCACCGTGAACATGCCGAGGATCTACGCGACGAGGTCGCAGAGGCATTGAAGCCAATGGGCCTTCGCCTGTCGGTGGAGAAGGCAAAGATTACGCACATTGACGAGGGCCTTGATTTTCTCGGATGGCGCATCCAGCGTCACCGGAAACTTGGCACTGATCGGCAGTACATCTACACCTACCCGGCACGGAAATCAGTGCGTTCCGTCACCGGGAAGGTGAAGGAACTGGCCGGACGGCAGAACGTCGGCTTGTCGCTGGATTCCTTGCTCCATCGACTGAACTCGGTGTTGCGAGGATGGTGCGCGTATTTCCGTCCCGGAGTTTCGAACGTCGCTTTCTGTTACCTCAGCCACTACACGTGGATGAGGGTGGCACGATGGATCCGACGCAAGCACCCCGGGATCACTTGGAAACAGCTCAGCCGACGCTATTACGGCGGTGGCTGGTGGCCTGTCACGGAGGAAGCGGAACTGTTCAACCCGGCAAAGGTAAGTACGACCAGATACCGATACCGGGGAACACTCATCCCGACCCCGTGGTCCACTACGGCATGAGGAACTGAACATCCCGAAACGGGATTTGTGGAGAGCCCGGTGCCCGGAGACGGGCACGCCGGGTTCGGGAGGCGGCTCGGGGAAACCCACTGGTGGAGACACCAGCAGGGCGCCCCGAGTCGACCTCACCGAGGGCCTTGTTCTGCTTGAGCTTGTTGAAGCAGCATTCGACGACGTTGCGGCGCCGGTAGGCCGTGCGGTCGAGGCGGCAGAGGGTCTCGTCGCGTCGTCGGCGTCCGCTGATCTGGTCGACGCGTTCGGGGATGGTGCGGGCGATGCCGCGTCTGCGCAGGTAGGCGCGGATCGTGCGGGACGAGTAGCCCTTGTCGCCGGCCACCCGGTCGGGCTGGGTGCGGGGCCGCCCGGGCCCGCTCCGCTTGATCGCGATGCGGGCCATGACCGGCTCGAACTGCGTGCAGTCGTTGACGTTTCCGTCCGTGATCGTGAACGCGAGCGGCCGGCCCCGCCCGTCGCAGGCGAGGTGGATCTCCGTGCTCGGCCCGCCGCGGGACCGGCCGAGCGCCTCACCCTTCCAGAGCCCCCTTTCCGGGCCCCGGCCGCGTGCTGACGGGCCAGCACGACCGTCGAGTCGACGCACACGATCGACCGGTCGACCTCGCCGATCGCATCGGAGTGCTGCTGGACGTGACCCAGGAGCCGGTCCCAGGTCCCGTCCGCCGACCAGCGCCGGAACCGTTCGTAGACTGTCTTCCACGGCCCATACCGTTCCGGCAGGTCCCACCAGGCCACGCCTGTGGACAGCTTCCACAGGATCCCGTCGAGGACCTGCCGCCGGTCCCGCACCGGCCGCCCCATCCGAGGCGGAGCCGGCAACAGCCCGATCACCGCCCAGGCATGATCAGTCACTTCATGACGACACACCACGAACGGGCTAACGACCAACCGGCATTGCAGACACGCCCTAGCTCTGACGGGGACAGTTGGGGGCACCTCAGGCTCGGCGCGTAGGGAAGGACGGATTCTGCCGACCGCAGGAACATCTCGACAGACCCTCTTTCGGCGTCGTCGCGTGTCCCGCACGCCCGGCAGGCTTTCCTCGGCATCTCGGCGATTTCCTACTACTGCGGTGGTGAGCCGGTGCGGGCGACTGACCTCTCCTGCCAGGGAACCTGCTCACGGCCAGGGCCAACTGTCCGCAGTCATCGACTTCGCCACGCTGCGCGCCGCCGACCCGGCCGGCGACCTGCTGGCCGCGTGGTACGCATTCACCGGCGAGTCACGGCGGGTGTTCCGCAACGAACTCGGTGTCGATGACGACACCTGGGCTCGCGGGCGAGGCTGGGCCCCTTCCCTTCAGATGATCGCAATCCCGTACTACCGGAAGCGAAACCCTGACGCGGTGCGCGGACCGTCACGAGTCATCGCCGATACCCTGGCCGACTTCGCCGCCGAAGGCGAGGACCCCGACACGGGGCACCGCGACTGGAATACGTCCTCCGGCGGAGCCGACGGTGGGGGACGAAGACCGCATGGCTGGGAAGTTACGTGATCGTCGACAGTCGCTCAGTATCGAGCAGCAGGCGGCCCTTCACAGCCCTGAGATACCGGCCCGCTGCGCCTGCAGCTCCGAGCGGACGAGTTCTAGGAGGCGGCCTGCCCAGTTGCGGCCGCGTCCGGCGTTGTCCCCCCAGAAAGCCGAGTCAGCGTCGTCGTAGATCATGGTGGCGTCGTTCGTGGTCAGCAGGATCTCGGCCAGGTCGGGGTGCTGGTCGTACTTCGCGCGCAGGAGGCTCGCCATCACCGCGGTACGGGCATGCTGCCAGCCCTCACGCTGTGCTGCCGCGGCCGCGGACTTGCGTGCGGCGGCATGAGTATCTGCCGTGACGATCGCGGTCCGGGCCTCGGGCTCAGCGACTGACAGGGCCCAGTAGGCGTGGGCGACAGACGGGTAGCTGACCCCGCCGACGACGACCGGGGCCGGGTAGTCGTTGCGCAGGCCCCGCCATCCCGGGGCATCGACCGGTTTGCTCGGATACGAGTGGTACAGCTTGATCGCCGGAGCGAAGGAGGCCACTGGTCCGTCTGCCGGTACGCGCGTGGCCCGTTCGGTGGCCCATCGCGCCCGTTCCTCAAAGTAGGCGATGGCCCTGTCGTATTCCTCCTGCATGATCGGTCCATCGGCCGGGATGTACGTCTCGCTGCCGGGTCCCGCCACCAGCACCCGCAGCGGCCAGTCTTTGCTATCCATGTCGCCCAGTGCGTAACGGCGCTGCGAGAGCGGGATGGCCAGGAAGGCGTTGCGGGCTGCGGTGCGGTTCTCCTCGGTCCGGTCGGCGAGGAAGGTGTCGACGGCGGCCAGGCATCGGCCCGTCGAATCCGGGCGCCCGTTGAGCTGGTCGATGGTGTCCCGTATCTCGGCGACCAGCAGGTCGGGGGTGAGGTAGTTATGGGGCTCGCTGAAGGTCCAGCTGGCCAGTTCGAACGCGGATGCCTTGGCGCCGTCCGGCAGGGTGGTGGCAACCCAGCCGCTGCGGAGCTTGTCCTGGAACTCCTCGAGGGTGACCAGTTCCCAGCAGTCGATGAGCCCGTCGGCGTAGATGAACAGGTCGGTGAGGAAGTGCGTGCCACCGTTGCGGATGAAGGCGTGGCGCCAGGTGCCGGGTATGTGAACGCCGTCCGCAGTGCGATGAGTGGTCTTGTTACCGATCATCCGGCGATTGTGTCGCACCCGCCGCTGCGCGGTCGGGGAATTTCCGCACGGTCGAAGTCCCTCACCCGATTGCTTGACGAGTCGTGGGCAGCGCCTCGGTCATCGGCAGGGGCCAGGGGTGCTGGCCGAGAGGAACGATGCACGTCTCTGTCGTGGAGCCGGTCAACTCGCGGAGCACGGATTCGGTGGCAATGACGCCTGCAGGCAATACATCCCCTCATTCTCGCCTGGCCGCTGATCGCGGCGCGATGCCGGGTATGCCGAGGTCGACCGGCGCGACCGTGGCGAGCTGGCGGGTCTGGTCTCGCTTCTGGCGCAGGAAGGACAGGGTGAGGTCGATTCCTTCGATCTCACCGAGCCACCCCTCTGCTTCGGCCCGGGCCCGGCGGGTCAGAAGGTCGTCCTCGATCTCGTCGAGGCGGGGCAGCATCTTCGGATTGATGTTGATCATGGGACATCTCAGACAAGCATCCGCTGCCCGATGCTCCACGTCAATCCCAAGATGCTCGCCCGGCTCTCCGAGCTGGAAGCCGACCTCCTGCAACGCAGGACGCAGGCCGAGGCCGAAGGTTGGATCGGTGAGATCGAGGGCATCGACCTCACCCTCACCTTCCTCCGCGCGAAGCGCGACGAGACCCCAACGACGAGCCTGGCGACCGGCTGTCCGCCTCGGCATCCCCGCACGCCGCCGTCCGCAGGAGTCCGAATGACGTCCCCAGACCGATGCCTCGAAGCAACGAGCTGTCACCGAAGGATGACGCTCACACCCCGTTCCTCGAAGATCTCCAGGAGGAGGTCGAACATCACAAGCTCGCGATCACCAGCGGGCACGCGTTCCGCCAACCGCGTCCGCGCCTCGGCAGAGAAGTCCCAGCGAAGTATCCACCGGGTCCATTGAAGGTGTCCCGGTCAACGATCTGTCGGCCGTCCAAGGTGAACACCTGGCCTGCAGGCGCATCGGACTTCCCCTGGCGTTGGTACTCCCGGGACCACAGGGCCACCGACAGCCACGCGTGTCGGTCCTTGGGTGCGGGTTCGTGCCACATTCCGGTGTGGTTCAGGTGACTGGTGCGGACCAGCTCCCACGGTTGTTCCGCTCCGGGCAGGGCGTTCTCGCACCAGAGCGTCACCGTGGGGTCGACGAGGCCGGCACCACTGGCGGAGGGCTTGACATCGATGACGGTGACCTCGTTGACGAAGTAGGACCCCATGGTGGCACCGTCACCGTCGAGGAGCTCGAACCAGGCGTTCCCCGCCACGGCACGACGACTGCCGACGTGGTCAACGCACCTCAGTAGGCCACCCTGCGGGAGGCAACCCGCGAGATGCACTCGGCGAGCTCCTTCCTCATCCGGCAGCGGCGTGAACAAACCCTCGGCCTCGTGAGCGAAGCCCCAGAAGTCGCTGTCGTCCTCGTCCGAGGTCAGCGAGTACTTCTGCCCCTCGCTGCTCCGCCCTGATGTTCGCATCGCACCCGAGGTTGGCGTTCGGCCAGTGCGATGATGATGCCCGCCGTGCCGCGGAGACAGCAGAGCAGATGACTGTCCTCGAACCGGGCGATCTCACCGGCGAGTTCGGCGCCGTGCGGGCGCAGGCGGGCAACGGTGTTTCGATGTCGTCGACGGCGGATCGGTGGAAGCACTTCGTGTACATGGCCTGCTTGGCCCCGCGATGGGGGTGTTTCTTGTCCGGAGGAGTGTGGGGTGTCCTCGTGGTGAAACACAGGATCTGCCGAGCGATCGGGACAGGCCCGGTCGAGGTGGCTGCGTCCGAGCGGTATCCGCGGTCGGGGGACACCTGAAATCCGCGGGCCCTGCCCGGCCCCGTACCTGGTGACGGCGTCGGACGTCTCCTTCGGCCACCTGGCCCGGGGAGGGGACATCGGAGCCATCGGGGCGGGCTCCAGGCACGCGGAGGTCGCGTGAGTGATTACGGCCTCCATGACGGACCGCCGGCTGGCCCTGAGGAGGCGCGACGATTTCACTGCGGGGTTCCAGATCTTGCCGGGCGCCTGTGCGGCGGGGGACGTTCCTGCCACCCTGGAAGCCAGGGGGATGCCGCTTCCCGGCCGGCCCTGAGAGTCCGGATGGGATCGAGGGGGTAACTGATGACAGGCTTCCTGGTGGACTTACCGGCGTTCTGGGCCTTTGCGGTCGTCTGGGTCAGTGCTTTCGCGACGTTCATGGCGTACTCGTTCGTCCGCCTCCGCTGTGTGCTCCGGCGTGACCGGCAGGCCATCGGTCGTTTCTTCGACACCGGGGCGGCCAGGCCCGTGCTCGCCATGTACCACCTTGAGGGGGAGCGGGCGGCGACGCAGGCAGGGATCCTGCTGTTGTCACCCGGGCACCGTTCCTCCCGTGGTCGGCGCCGAAGGGTGCGGGAAGCGCGACCGGAATCGCACCCTCTGCTGGCGGAACTCCGAACAGCCGTTCGTGATGCCGGAGGGAGCGGTTCTGTGGAGGAGGTGATGGCATCACCCCGCTTCCCGGCCTTCAGCGTACAGCTGCGACGGACAGCGCGGCGCAACCTTCCCGCGCGTCGGACATGTGGTGTGCGCGGTGAGAGGGCAGCGTGGGCGGTGGTGTTCGGTCTGTTCGCCGTCGTCGCCTACGGCATCGGGTTCTACGTTCGTCAGCCGGGAGCGGACGGGCGCTGGTTCGTGATCGCCCTGGCCGTGCATGTGCCGGCGGCGGTCTGGCTCGTGATCGCGGATTCGAGGACGAGACAGAAGCAGTGGCCCGAGTTCGAGGCGTTGTGTGAGCGCTGCGTCGTCCAGGCGCAGGTCCGTGTCCAGGGGCCGGAGCGGGCTGCCGGTACGGACCCTTCCCGTGCCTCTGACTGGGCCAACGACGGCGGTGTCGGCGCGTCCAGCTCGTGCGGTGGCGGCTGTGGCGGCGGGACATGAGCCGGCCACCGCGTACCCTCGGTAACTGACCGGCCCGTCGGCGCTTCCGGAAGCAGCCGATGCTGCGGAACTGGCCGGATGTGCCCAAGGATGTCGCCCACCTCGCCTGGGACTTGGGCTGCTGGTATCCAGATCCCCCTCACCCGCTCACTGGGTGCACGAGTGGCTCAGCAGCGAAGGCCGGCATGCCGCGCACTGAGATTGGCCGAGGCGGGATCGCTGCTCGCTCCAGCGTTCGTACAGCCACCTTGTGTGGCGGCAGAGGTGGGCGACGGCTCCAAGGTCCTGACGTTCATGTCGGGAAATCGGCGTCAGGACCGGAGTACGGATCATCATGACGTCGGCGACGGATCCGGCTTCCTGTCCCGCCCACCTCGCCGCCTACGCCGGCCTCGCTCCCCCAACCCGCAGCTCGGGCTCGTCCATCCGAGGCGAACAACCGTCCCGACACGGAAGCAAGCAACTCATACGCGCTTTCTTCCTCTCCGCGCTTCGCAGCCCTGGCCGACCCGGCTTCCCGCACCTACTGCGACAAGAAGATGGCTCAGGTGTCGGCGTACGGAGTCAGATCCCCAGTTGCGTACACTTCTTCGTCCCCACCTGTCAGGCCACGTCGGTCTCGCGCTCGATGGCCCGGAGGCGGTTCTTGGCGATCCCCACGAGCAGCGCAGGCATCCGCTGGTCGGCTTCGATGAACTCGGCAGTCGCTTCGGTGTCGTCAGCCTCCACAGCCCGGAGTAGTTGTCGGAAGAGCCGACTGGACGTCATCCCCGACTCCCGGCTTACGGCGCCAAGCTGCGCTGGAGCGCGCCGAAGCTGATTGCCTAGGCTCAAAGGCTCAAGGAGCCGCCGGAACTCGTCACGTGAGGGGTTCTTCCGTTGAGCCGGGTGTTCGATGCTCAGCTCTGTGTGCGGAGAGACATGAAGTAATCGTCAATCTCCATGATTTCCATATCGGTCAGGAAGGGTGCGTGCCATTCCGTCTTTGTGCCGTGTTCCATGAATTCGGCAGGAAGGAGTGTGCCGTAGGTATCCACGTACTCAGCGGTATCGCGACGCCAGTAGTAGGTGCCGTCGCTGTGAAGTGCGGACCCACCCATTACGGAGAATTCCTGACCTATGACGTCCTCTGTGTATCCCATGAGGGCGATGACCATGGGTACCGTTCTTAAATATTCCGCACGTGTGCGCGTTCGTCTACGGGCACCTGGCCGGAGAGCTTTTTGATCTCCTCCGCGTTGCGGCTGAAACGGGACTGTCCAGAGAGGGTGCCGAACAACCCGAGGGGGATGACTTGGTGCATGGGATGTCCTCCCTGTCGGGCTGCTGGCGCATTGGATGTGATCACATTAGCTTATGAGGGTGCGCGCGGGGCCAGGTAGCCGGGCGCACCCTCGGACTGCTTCTGGGCTAAAGCCTGTCTCCTTGAACGGCTATGGGCGCCGTTCCTGGCGATAGGCGGGGTGCTCGGCGTATGACTGGGCAAGGAACCGAAGGCCGGGGATGTGCCGCCGATTCGGATATTCGAGAGAGTGGGAAAATTTATTCTCTCGACAATCGCAGGGCTGTATGCTTTCCGTGAGGCTGGTAAGGAATTCGATTCAGGAGGGCGGTGTCCGGGGGGATGGAGAGGCTATGAAGGGGGATAAGTTTTCATCTAGGAATGACGGTGTGTTAATCAGGGTGAGAGGGTGATAGTGGTGGGCCTCGTCGATCGACTTGATGGTGTTGAAACTCGCGATGATTTGGTCAGGTTCCTGGGGGAGGCTATTGCGGATCTCTCAGAGGGAGGGTCGAGTTGGGAAAATACGTCGCTCGAAGATTTCCTGGAGGCCCTGGCTGGCTGGTTGCAAGACATGCCAGGAGTATTCGCTAATCGAAGTGAGCCAGTGCCGGAACAGCCTGACTGGAAACTGGTGGCGCGCATGATCATGGCGGCCAGGACGTATGAGTGACCTGATGCGTCGAGGTTTCCCCGGTTGTCCTGAAGAGCGCCATGTGCGCGCGATATGGGCAACCCGGATATGGAAACTCCAACCACTCACTACCAGCACTCTGTTACTGATCGTTTCAGGACGAAGCGCTTGGACAGAAGCGTCGGCTCTTGCGGCTCGTATAGGCTGGCCGGTCTCATTCGACGCACCGCGACAAGGATCGGCCCATGCACAACAGCACCAGGATTCGCCTGATCGAGCCCGCTGACGCCGCCCCGATAGCCGCGCATCGGGTGCGGGACTTCGAGGCTTTCCAGCTGTGGGAACCGGCGCAGCCGGCCGACTTCTTCACACCGGAGGGCCAGGCGGAGCGCATCGACAGGCTGCTGGCCGGATACCTGGCCGGCACGGTCTGGCCGGGCGTGGTGCTCGCCGACGACCAGGTGATCGGGCAGGTCACCGTCGGAGGCATCCTGCCGCAGCCGCACCTGCGCCGCGGCACCGTCGGATACTGGATCGCCAGCATCGCCCAGAATCAAGGACACGCCGGGCACGCCGTCGGGCTTGCACTCCGGGTGATGACGGACGAACTCGGGTTGCACCGCGCCGAGGCATCCACCAATCTGGAGAATCTGCCGTCGCAGCGGGTGCTGCGCCGCAACGGGTTCAGCCCGTACGGCGTCGCGCACTCCTCGATCTTCCTCGACGGGAGCTGGCGGGACGGGCTGCTGTGGGAGCGGATCCTGGGCGACTGACTGATCGTTGTGGAAATCAGTTATATGAGCCGGCGACAGCCGAGCCCCAGCCCTAGACGTAGCATCCCGCTCCCGGCTTGCCGGCCGGGCCGTCGGGTGTTTTACCGTGCGGCGCGCACGTACTTGCGTCGGGTGATGACCAGGGCCTGCCAGCGGTTGCGGTTTCTTGTTCGCTGTCGAGCCAGCGGGCCGGTGAGGGGGACGGGGAGGAGGAGGCCACCCATGAAGTGGGTGATTTCGGTGTAGTAGGCGGAGTGGGTGCGTTCGCGCAGCGGGCGATGGTGGTGGCCAGTGCGGCGCGGTTGTTCTGGACGGCGTGGTGGAAGCACAGGGCGAGGTCGAGAGTCACTTCCGCGGAGGCGAGGCCGACGGCACGGATGCGGGTGCGGAGCTGGCGGGCGCGCTCCTCCACACTGCTGGTTGGTTCCGGCGTCGCGGATGAGGGCGGCGATCTCGGTGGTGAGGGTGGTGGCGCGCTCGCCGAGTCCGGTGAGCAGCTGCTGGGCGAGTTCGAGTTCGTCGTCGGCGCGGGCGGGGTCGGTGAAGGCAAGGACGAAGGCGCGCTGGGCCTGGGCGGTGGCCCGTTTGCCGGGGACGCCGTGCTGTTCGGCTTCGACGCGGGTCTGTTGGTATGCGGCGGCCGCGCGGGTCATGTCGGCCTGGACCCATCACACGTCTCTCAGGACGCGGTGCCGGCGGCCTTCCCAGCCGAGGGACCGGGCGGTTTCGAGGGCGGTGGGGAAGTCGCCGGCGAGGCGGGCCAGGTGCGCGAGGCCGCGGCGCGCGGCGGGTGCGAGACGGCCTCCGCCGTCGGCGACCAGTTGCATGCCGCGGCGGGATGCGTCGCTGCGTCCGAGGTCGCGCTGGGCTTTGGCCTGGTAGTAGACGGCCATCTCGTGGAGCTCGGCGGGCAGCAGCCGGGTGTCGATGACGGCGGTGAGCCGGTCGACGGTGCGTTCGCGGTGCTCGTGCTGGCGGCGGCCAAGCGCGCTGAGCGTTTCCACCAGGGCGTCGGTCGGCATCTCCACTCCCATCACGGTGGTGCCCGCGGTGTCTATGGCGTTCGGAGGGGCGGGGGTGGTCCGGGCGGGCGGGGCGAGGGGGCCCACACGGAGTCGCCGATGTAGGTCCAGGTGGCGTCGGTGAGCCAGCCGACGTCGAGGCGGAAGTCGCGGGCGAGGGCCAGGCCCTGGCGCAGGCCGCCGACAAGCAGCAGCCGGCCCGGCATGCTGCTTGAGCCGCTGGTGCTCCACTGGTCTCCGAGCGCGGTGAAGGCGCGTACGACGGCGTCGTGCCAGTCGCGTGGTGACCAGCGGTCGTCGGTGCGGTCGTCAGCGGTACGGATCGTGGAGCGGATCAGGGCGTGCAGGTGGAAGGGCCACAGGCCGAACGGGTTCTCCCGTACGAAGGGCCGCTCCAGCAGCCGCAGACCGTGCTTCGCAGTCCGTGCCCGCTGGCCTGTGCGGCGAGGGGCAGGTCGAAGGCGTCCAGCAGGCTGACGGAGCGCAGGACGTCGCGTTCGTCCGGGGTGAGGCCGCTGAGGGTACGGGCGATCAGTGCGGGGAAGTCGACGTCGAAGTCCGTCGGCTCGGGGGTGCGGGTGCGACGGATTTCCAGGAAGAGCATCACTGCCAGGTCGAGGTGGAGCGGCAGCCCGTGGGACCGAGCGGTGATCACGGCGCGCAGCGGCTCCTCGATGAGGGGCTGTCCGTCGCGGGTGAGCTGGCGGGCGAGGTAGTCCTCGCAGTCTTCCTGGCTGAAGTCACCGATCAGGACCTGGCGCCCGTCCGCCGTACGGCCCCCGTGCCCGGTGGACCCGGCCGGCACGGTGGGGCGGGGGTGGGGGAGGCTCGGGGTGTCCAGGCCGGGCCAGGCCGGCGGGCCGGTCCAGTCGAGCTGGCTCTGAATGCTCTCGTCGGCCCAGGGAAGGCGGCTGCGGCTGGTGATGACGAAGAACGCGTTCGGCATCAGCCACACCACACGCTGAACAAGCCGCTCCAGATCGCGGCGGGTACGGTCACCGGTGTCCTCGAAGGTGTCCAGCAGCACCACCGGCACCACCCGCTTCCCCGCCGGAAGCCGGGCAAGCTCCCAGGCCAGAAGGTGCGGGTAGTAGGAGAGAGCGTCGACGTCGGGATCGGCCTGGAGGAGGTCAGCCAGCCGCGCACCTGGCCAGCGCCCGCACCGACTGGCGGCGCTCGCGCAGCGCCCCGATCAGCGAGCCGGTCGCCTCATCGAGGACGGAGCCGACCGTGCCGGGCAGCAGCGCCGCCGCGACGTCGGCGAGGGCGGACTGCATCTGCTGCGGCAGCGCCTGCCCGAACCGCCCCGCCAGACCACCGCGCCGTAGGTACTCCTCCAGCGGTTCGCCGGGGTGCTGGTGCTCCCAGTAGCGGCGCAGCGCGATGTCGAAGGCGGGCAGCGGCCGGCTCGGGCGGGCGGCGAGCGCGAGGCGGATCGTAAGGATCACCCGTTCGAAGTCGGTGCCGGCCGACCGCGCGAGATCGATCCGTACGGGCAAGACCGCGGGGCTGTCGGGACAGGCCGGTTCGCCCCACTGGGCGGGGCGCTGCTCCGTACTGGCCAGGGCGGCCTCCAGCTTGCGGGACAGGGTCGTCTTCCGATCCCGCCCACACCGTGGAAGACGAGCATGTTACGGCAGGGCGCCTTGAGGTCTTCGACGTCGAAACCCGGACCGGCGATACGGCGCAGGTGCTCGGTGAGCGTCTGCCACTGGTCCTGCCGGTTGGTGAACGCCTCGTCAGCACCCATCCGCTGGTCGTTCGAGCTGAACAGCGCCCGCAGATCCCGGCCCGCACCCGTCACAGCAAACCCCCTGGTGATCACGTTGAACCCCTCAACCTACGCGTGGCCGGAGCTCTGTGAAGAAGCATCCCCTCGAAAGGATGCTCGAGCATAGATGTTTGTCCGGGCCCTCCCCGGGGACTCCATTGTGTGGACGGTCACGTAAGCCCCTGACGCTGTCGGGGATCTTGGTCGAGCATTCCTTTGGGGGGAGATCATCGGGCTGAGCGCCTGTGACCGTCGTGAGACTCGGTAGCTGTTCGGGCCCAGCTCCGCATACGTTCGGCCGCATGGCTGACGACTGCTTCGCACATCCGAGACTCGCCGCTATCTATGACCCGCTCGACCCCGACCGCAGCGACCTCGATCCATACCTGCAGATGGCAGAAGAGTTCGAGGCGCAACGAGTACTGGACATCGGCTGCGGCACAGGGGTGTTCGCGCTCCTCTTGGCCGGCTGCGGGATCGAGGTCGTCGGTGTGGATCCTGCCCAGGCATCCATCGACGTCGCCCGGACCAAGCCGGGAAGTGAACGCGTCCGCTGGCTCTGCGGCGACGCGACATGCCTCCCAACGCTGCAGGTTGACCTCGCGACGATGACAGCGAACGTTGCCCAGGCCATCACTGATCCACATGCATGGCAGAACACGCTACGAGGAGCCTACGAAGCACTGCGGCCCGGTGGGCATCTGGTCTTCGAAACGCGTGATCCGGCCAGACGCGCCTGGGAAGAGTGGACCCGAGAGAAGTCCTACCGCGTGGCCGAGATCCCAGGCGTCGGCTCCGTCGAGAGCTGGGTTCAACTCATTGAGCTGAGTGAGCCTTTGGTGACGTTCCGCTGGACGTACAGGTTCGCAGCGGACGGACAGGTGCTGACGTCGGATTCGACGCTGCGCTTCCGCGAGCGGGACGAAGTCGAGAGGGACTTGGACGCGCACGGATACGTGGTGGATGGCGTTCGCGATGCGCACGACCGCCCGGGAAAGGAGTTCGTCTTCCTGGCGCGACGCCCCCGATCGACGACCGGTTGACCTCACCACCAAGCCTTCTCCGTTCGCATCCCGAACTGGGCAAACGCGCGCAGGCGGCTCGGAGTCAGGCGCTGAGCGGACGGGCCCAGCGAGCGTGCTGTGCCGGGGGGAAAACTCGCTGGTCGGTCGTCGCACCGGTCTGAGGCAAGGTGGTGCCCACCGCGCACCGCGGTGTCCTCGGGTCGGGAAGAACACCCCTCAACCTGCGTTTACCGCCGAGCACGGCAATCATCTGGCGATCCAACGCCGCAGCCTCCAGCAGACGGCAAACGGACTCACGAACATGGCGATCAACCACAGGCTCACCGAAGCCGGAGAAACCAGGTAGTACTCCCACCGCGCCGGCAACAGCGCGGGAAAGGCGATCATCGCGCACAGAAGCAGCCAAGTGCCCACGACGGCAAGCACGACCTTGGACATGATTACAACGAGACGCACGGGCCATCCCCCTTGGCGCCATGGTCCCAGACACTCGCGACGGCGAGTCACGGCGGGTGTTCCGGGGCGGTGTCGATGACGACACCCGGGCTCGCGGGCGAGGCTGGGCCCCTTCCCATCAGCTGATCGCGATCCCGTACTACTGGATGCGGAACCCTGACGCGGTGCGCGGACCGTCGCGAGTGATCGCCGATACCCTGGCCGACTTCGCCGCCGAAGGCTAGGACCCACCACCGGCGTTTGCCGGTCCGATTCCCCGCGGCGGACAACGCCCCTGTCCTGCTCCGACACTGAGGCGGCTCCCCGTGCACGACCATCCCGACGCCCCCGGATCCCTGCGCCCCGAGGAAGGAGAGCACGGCGCTGGCCACGACGTGGCATTGCAGAACGTGCGGGCGGTCATGAGCTGGTACCGGCAGGATATCCACCGCGAACGGCAAGCTGCCCGGACGGCCGGGCCCCGGCTGGAGGAGCTGACGGCCGCCCTGCGGGAGTGCGTCGCGGACCAGCGGGCCGTCGAACAGGCCGGGCACGAGCAAGCCGGCCGGATCGCCGCCCTCTACCAGGCCCGCTACGCCGCGCTCCCCCAGGAATAGCCCCCGGCCCGGCCGCGGGGGACGGGCAACAGCATCCCAGAGACGGTCCCCAGGAAGATCGGCCGCGGCCGAAGGCGGGCGGGCATCAGCGGAAGAGCCTGCGCGGCGATCTTCCGCAACTCCGCACGGTACTGCGGCAAAGCCGCCATCAGCTCCCGGTGCACGGAGAGGAACACGCCGGCCTCCCGGAAGGTGTAGGGCCGGTGGCGCTCCACGGCGAGCGCGAGGGCCGCCCACGCCCGCCCCTTTTTTACCTGCCCTCGGCGTCACGCTCGTTGCGGAACAGGGGGTGGAAGTCCCGCCGCAGCACCATCAGCAACATAGCCGTCGCTGCCTCCGCGCTCCGCACCACCTCGAACAGCGCCCGGCCCAGGCCGTGATCACCGGGTTCGGCCCGTTTGCCGCCCGGCGGCTCCTTCTGGGCTTGGCCGTGCCGCCGGGCACCGGCCGCGTGCTGATGGGCCCGGCAGATCGTGGTGTCGACGTTCACCTCCCAGGTGATCAAACCAGCGGCATCCGCCCGGACCTGCAGCCCGGTCAGGACCACTGACCGGACACCATCTCGCTGCCAGCGACGGAAGAGCCCGTAGACCGTCTGCCAAGGGCTCACTCGGGCGGCAGATCCCGCCACGGAGCACCGGTGCGCACCCGCCGACGAATCCCGTCGATCAACCGCCGCCGCCCACCGACGGCCTGCCCAACCCGCAACCGGCAACAACGCCCCCAGCACCGCCCACTGTTCATCTGACTCTCCTCGCCCCACACCGAGATCATCACGGCACGAAGCGAGACACGGACCCAGTTCTAAAACACGGCCTAGGTGAGGCGGGTGGGCCCGGTTTGGAGTCGGCGTCGGTAGAGTGCCGCCGTGCCGTATTTGCCGATGCCGCTCCAACTGGAGACTGTTCGGCTGAGCTTGCG
>NZ_JBHURV010000069.1:3580-26644 GCF_042673865.1 Streptomyces sp. NPDC056987 | reverse complement strand
GTCGGCGAGCGGCCCGATGTCGTCGGCCGTGAGGGACGACACGGTCAGCCGTACGCCTCGGGGGGCCGCGGTCCTGAAGCGCGCGCCGGGGGCGACCGCCCACCCCGCGTGCAGCAGCCGCGCCACCGCGCCGGTCTCGTCGGCCACCGGAACCCAGACGTTCATGCCGCTGCGGCCGTACGCCACGACGCCCCGTTCCGCCAGCGCCCTGACGAGCCCGTCCCGCCGCTCCCCGTAGGCGCGCGCGACGGCCGGTACGTCCACCGCTCCCGAGGTCCACAGGTGGACGACGGTCCGCTGGAGGAGCCGGCTCACCCAGCCGGGGCCCAGCCGCTGACGCCCCTGGACCCGGTCGACGGTCAGCGCGTCCCCGCCGAGCACCGCGAGCCGCAGATCGGGACCGTACGCCTTGGCGGTCGACCGTACGAACGCCCACCGGTCCGTGACCCCGGCCAGCGGACGGAGCGGCAGGTCCACGATGCTGTGGCCGTGGTCGTCCTCGATGAGCAGCACCTCGGGGCGGTCCGCGAGGAGGGCACGCAGCTCCGCCGCCCGGCCGGCGCCCATCGAGGCGCCGGTCGGGTTCTGCGCGCGGCACGTGACGACGACCGCGCGGACGCCGTCGCGCAGCGCCCGGTCCAGGGCGTCCGGGAGCGGCCCGTCGTCGTCCACCCCGACCGGCACGAGCCGCAGCCCGAGCGCGGGGACGAGATCCAGCAGGCTGCCCCAGCCGGGGTCCTCCACGGCGACGGCGTCACCGGGGCGCAGATGCGCGGCCAGGACGCGTTCGATGGCGTCCAGCGAGCCGGAGGTGACGGCGACCGGTCCCGGCGGCACCCCGTCGGCGTCCAGCGCCGCGCGGGCGAGGCGCGCCAGTTCCGGGTCGACGGGTTCCTGTCCGTACAGCCCGGGACGGCGGGCGTGGTGGCGCGCGGCGGCGGCGAGCGCGTCGCCCAGCGGGGGCAGCAGGGCTGTGTCGGGGTTGCCCTCGGAGATGTCCCGTACGCCGGGCGGCGCCTCGACGCGGATGGAGCCGCGGGCGGTGCTCGCCGGACGGGGCCGCACCCGGCTCCCCCGACGACCGGCCGTCTCGATCACCCCCCGGTCGCGCAGGGCGCGGTAGGCGGCCGCGACGGTATTGGGATTGACCCCCAGCTCGGCCGCCAACTCCCGCATCGGGGGCAGCGGTTGGCCCGGCGCCAGCTCGCCGGAGCCGACTCCTCGCTCCACGCTGGCGGAAATCTCAGCGGCACCCCGGCCCGTAATCCGGTACTCTCCTAGCACAAAGAATACTATGCACTAGTGCAATGGAGAAGGCAAATGCCCGAGACCACCGACACCGCACAGGCCGCCCGGCCCACCGGGAACACCGCTGGGAACATCACGGGGAGCACCACCGGGAGCGCCGCCTACCGGCCCACGGCCCGCACCGTCCCCACCCGGTCCAAGGAGCGGGCCTCGTACGACCACGAACTGGTGCACGGGATCCTGGACGAGGCGTACCTCTGCCACCTCGGGTTCGTCCGCGACGGCGCCCCGGTCGTGCTGCCGACGCTCTACGCGCGGGTGGGCGAGCGGCTGTACGTACACGGCTCGACGGGCTCACGCCCGCTGCGGATGGCGCGCGGCGCCGTGGCCGGGGCCGGGGCAGGAGCCGACGCGGACGCGAGCACCGGCACGGACGCCGGCCCCGGTACGGGAGCGGACGGGACTCCGGACGCCGGCCTCGCGGTCTGCCTGACCGTGACCCATGTCGACGGTCTGGTGCTGGCGCGCTCCGCCTTCCACCACTCGATCAACTACCGCTCGGTCGTGGTCCACGGCACCGCCCACCAGGTCACCGACCCCGAGGAGCGGCGCACGGCACTCGACGCGATCGTGGACCAGGTTGTCCCCGGCCGCGCCGCCGACTCCCGCCCCGCCAACGCGCGCGAACTGGCCGCGACCGCCGTGATCCGGCTCGATCTGGACGAGGTCTCCGCCAAGGTCCGTACGGGCGGCCCCAACGACGAGCCCGAGGACGCCGTCCTCCCGCACTGGACGGGGGTGGTCCCTCTCGTACGCGGCTACGGCACCCCCGAACCGGCCGCCGATCTCGCCCCGTCCGTCACGGTGCCCGGCTACCTCTCCGCCCTCTGAGGCCGGGCCGGATCCTCCGACTCCGGTTCCGCCACCGGGATCTCGCCCAGGGCGCCCGCGCCGCCGGCGACCGGTCCCGACGGCGCCTTGGGCGTCGACGACTGGGCGATGAAGGCGCCGACGAGGACGACGGCGCCGCCGAGGATCTGCGGGGCGGAGAGATGCTCCCGCAGCAGCACCCAGGCCAGCACGGTCGCGACGACCGCCTCCAGACAGGCCACCACACCCGCCACCTGCGGGGAGAGCTTGCGTACCGAGATCACTCCGGTGACGTACGCCAGCACGGTCGCGATCAGCACGATCCAGCCGAGCAGCAGCCCGGCCGCGATCCGCGAGCCACCGAGGTCCACCGAGCCGCCGAGGACCGCCCACTCCATGCCCCACGGGCGGGCCACGGCGGTCAGCACCACGGCCCCGACGATCAGGCCGTACGCGATCACACCGAGCGGATCGGGGGCGTCCGCCCCGTCGCTGCCCTGGTCGGACAGGACGAAGTAGCCGACCTGGCAGCAGGCCGCGCCGAGCGCGAGGAGCACCCCGACCGGGTCGAACCCCAGCCCGGCCCACACCTCGACCACACAGGCGAGCCCGCCCACCGCGAGGACGACCCCCACGGCGGCGGCGCGGGTGACCGGCCGGCGCTGGACGAAGCGGACCCAGAGCAGGACGAGCGCGGGGGCCAGGTATTCGATGAGCAGCGCGACACCGACGGGGATCCGGGAGAGCGCGGCGAAGTAGCAGGCCTGGACGCCCGCGACGGCCAGCAGACCGAACCCGGCGAGCAGCGCGGGCCTGCGGCGCACCAGCGCTCGGTGGCGCCAGGCCACCGGGAGCATGATGAGGGCGGCGCCCGTGACCCGTAGCCAGACCACATGGAGCGGATCGAGCCCCGCTTCGATCAGCGGCTTGGCCGCGACCCCCGAACCGCCGAACGCGAACGCCGAGCCCAGAGCCAGTGCCAGGCCGACGTTCCTCCCCTGAGACGCGTGCATGGCGTCATCATGACAGCTCACGTCAGGAGCGTCACCCGCGTGACACCTGTCGAGACGACCGGGGCCCGGCGGGGCCCGGGATCACAGCCGGTCGGAGAGCCGCGACAGCCGTCGCTCCAGCGTTCCGGCGTCGGCCCCGGCCCGTTCCAGCACCTCGACCGCGCGGCAGTCCCGGTCGGCGAGGAGCGCGGCCAGCAGATCGAGCCCGCTGATCCGCGGTTCGCCGTTACGGGCCGCCCGGTCCAGGGCGCCGGCCATCGCGGCGAGCGCCTGCGGGGACCAGCCGGTCACGGCCCGGTCGACGGCGTCACGCGGCACGGGCACCGCCGGGACGGAGCCGGAGTCCTCCACGGTGGCCTGCCAGCGCAGCCCGTAGCCGATGCTCCGCTGGACGAGATAGCCGAGTACCCGGACCACACGTTGATCGCCGCCGAAGACGTCCCGTACCAGCGGATCCGTCTCCAGCAAGGAGTGCAGCAGATGGGCGGTGTCGACCTGGGCGTCCCCGCCGCGCAGCGCCCTGCGGCGCGCGCCGGAGAGCACCGACACCAGCTCCGCGGTGAGCCGGGACTCGGCAGCGGCGCGGACCGGCGTGACACCGGCGCGCTCAGGGGCGGGCGATACCGGCACCACGGGTGAAGGCTTCTGCACGCTCCCACCCCATCAGTCCCCCGCGCCCGGGGCATCCCCGGCGGGGAGCATCTTCGTCTCCGACGGAGGGTGGGCACATCGGGACGAGTCCTCCTCCTTGCGGATGAGATTCCCCTGTTACTTCCCCGATGCACCCTTCCGGATCCTGCCGCGCCCATCCCCGAGGCTCATCCCCGAGCGGACGCTCGACCGAGGCCCCGCGACGTTCCCGGCGGACACCGCGAACGTCGCGGGGCCTTGCGGACAGCCGGCCGCGCGGGCGGTCAGTCCTCGTCGGCGAGGATCAGATAGAGCTTCTTGCGCGATTCGTTGATGACCGCCAGGGCCTTCTCCCGCTGCTCGGGAGAGCCGGTCTTCCAGACCTGGCCGAAGGCTTCCATCAGCCCGAACCCGGCCTGCCGTATCTCGTTCATCGACTCCCAGTCGATGCCGCGACCGGCCTCTTCCCACGGGGCGTCGGGCCCCGACTCCGCCTCGGCCGCACCGGCCTCGGTGAGGGTGAACAGCTTCTTGCCGCCCTCGCTCCGGCTCTCGATCAGCCCCTCGTCCTCCAGCAGCTGGAGGGTCGGGTAGACCGATCCCGGGCTGGGGCGCCAGGCCCCGCCGCTGCGCTCGCCGATCTCCTGGATCATCTCGTAACCGTGCATCGGCCGGTCCTTCAGCAGCGCCAGGATCGAGGCGCGCACATCGCCGCGCCGCGCCCTCCCCCGGCCTCCGCCGCGCCCCCGGCCGCCCCCGCCGAAGGGACCGCCGAACGGCGGGCCGAACGGCCCGAAGGCCCCGCGCCGCCCCTCGAAGTCGCCCCGGCCGGGGTGGCCGGGCCCGCAGTGACCGGATCCCGGTCCGTACTCGTGTCCATGTGAACGCATCGCTACGCTCCCTTCATCGTTGATCTGTCGCGATGCGTCAACGATATATCGGAACCTGTCGCATGACAAGGGTGCCATGGCGTCGCGTGCCAAGCGCCACGCTCCGTAAGATCCGCCCGGCGATCCGTCCCGTGATCCGCCCGGCGATCCGTCCGGCGGCTTCTTCGGTCCACTTCTTCGGTCCACCGGTACGGAATTGGCCTTGGGCAACGGATCCACGCGGCTCCTACGCTCTCGCCATGCGCATTCGAATCGTCGACGCCTTCACCGACCGCCCCTTCAAGGGAAATCCCGCCGGGGTGCTACTCCTCGACTCCGACGGTTTCCCGGACGCCGGCTGGCTCCAGCAGGTGGCCGCCGAGGTGAACCTCTCGGAGACGGCCTTCGCCCACCCCCTGCCGCCCGGCGGCGCCGCCGACTGGGCGCTGCGCTGGTTCACCCCGGTCACCGAGGTGGGCATGTGCGGCCATGCCACCCTGGCCACGGCTCACGTACTGCACACCACGGGACGCGCGAGCGGCGCCCTGCGCTTCGCCGCCCGCCCCGGGATCCTCGGCGCCACCGCGCACGAGGACGGTTCGCTCACCCTGGACTTCCCGACCTCCCCGCTGACGCCGGTCGCCGTCCCCGACGGCGTCCCGGCCGCCCTGGGCGCGGAGCCGCTCTCCGTCCACGACACCTCGGAGCACATCGGGGACCTGCTGGTGGAGCTGGCCGACGAGCGGACCGTACGGAGCCTCGCCCCGGACTTCGCGGCGCTCAGGGCGTTCTCCGAGCGCGGCGTGATCGTCACCGCGCCCGCCGACGAGCCGGACGGCGGATACGACTTCGTCTCGCGGGGCTTCTTCCCCAACGCCGGGATCGACGAGGACCCGGTGACCGGCAGCGCGCACACCGTGCTCGCCCCGTTCTGGTCGGCGCGGCTGGGCCGCACGGAACTGACCGGACTCCAGGTCTCCGCCCGCACCGGGCTCGTCCACACCTCACTGCGGGGCGACCGGACCCTGCTCACCGGACGGGCCGTCACGGTCATCGACGGCGAACTGCACAGCGCGCCGTGAAACGGCCGAGGGGCGTACGGGTCTCCCCGTACGCCCCTCGGTCCTGGTGTCCGCGGCGCCCCTCGGCATCCCGGCACGCCTCTCGGCGCCCGGCGTCCCGCCCGCGACGCTCGCGCGCCGGTCCCCGTCACACGGTCGGCAGCCAGGAAACGTGGCCCGCCAGCAGCGCGTAACCGACGAACGCCCCGATGTCCAGCAGCGCGTGGGCGGCGACCAGCGGGCCGACGCGCCCCCAGCGCCGGTAGAGCAGGACGAACACCACGCCCATCACCATGTTGCCGATGAAGCCGCCGATCCCCTGGTACAGGTGGTACGAACCGCGCAGCACGGAACTCGCCACCAGCGCGCCCATCGGCGTCCAGCCGAGCTGTCCGAGCCTGCGCAGCAGATACCCGACGACGATGACCTCCTCCACCACGGAGTTCTGCACCGCCGACAGGATCAGCACCGGGAACTTCCACCACACGGAGGGCAGCGACTCCGGCTGCACCGTCAGATTGAATCCGGCCGCCTGCATCGCCAGGTAGAACGCCAGCCCGGTGCTGCCGATCCCGGCCGCCACCAGCGTGCCGCGCCCCAGGTCCTGCCAGGGCCTGCGGCCGTCGAAGCCGATGTCGCGCAGCCCGCTGCCCTCCCTCAGCAGAAGGTGCGCGACGAGCGCGACCGGGACCAGCGCCGTACTGATCCCGAAGAGCTGCCAGGCGAGATCGAGCCACGGCCGCCCGGGCGCGGCCGAGGCGTTGAGTCGGGCCGCCTGGTCACCCAGCGCCTCGGGCCTGGTCAGCGAGCCGATGAAACTGATGAGCGCCGACACCGCGCTCGCGCCGAGCGAGAGCGCCAGCACGAGCACCGTCTCGGACCTCAACGTCCTCGATGAGAGGGCCTCTTGGGGGTAAGAGCCGTCCACCCGCCCCGCCTCCGCCTGCACACCAGCCTCCAGTTGGGTAATCCCGCCTCATGCCTCTCACGGTGCCGCTAGGGTCTCGAATGCGGGTACGAAGATCGCTCGCGACAGGCCGGAAGACCGGCGCCGTCCGGCGTCCGGCGTCCGGGCCCGCACCTCCGGGCCCGTCCACTCCTCCAGCCCTTGTTCACCCTTCACGAAGGAGGGGCGTCACCGTCATGGGACGTCACAGCTTGCCCGACGCACGATCGGCGGGAGCGCGCAGGGCCCTGTCACCGCGCCGCCGCACGGTCACGATCGCCGCCGCGGTCGTGGTGTCGGTGGCCGCCGGAACGGGAATCGCGGCGGGCAGCGGCCTGCTCTCCCTCTCGGAGACCTCCTGTGACAACACGCCCGTACGGCTGGATCTCGTCGCGTCCCCGGACATCGCCCCCGCCCTGCGCGCCGTGGCCGACCGCGCCCGGCGCGACCATGTCACCTCCGACGGCCGCTGTATCGACATCCGGGTCACCGCGCGGGAGAACGCCGAGGTCGCGAACACGCTCGCCACCAGCTCCGTCGCGCCCGACTACCAGATCTGGGTACCGGACTCGGACCTCTGGGTGGACCGCGCCAAGGGGGCCGGGGACGGGGTCGCCCTGACCCCGGCGGGCAATGTGGCACTCTCCCCGGTGGCACTGGCCGCGCTGCCGACATCGGCGCAGGCGCTGGGCTGGCCCGCGAAGACCTACACCTGGGCCGCGCTGGCCGCGGCGACCGGCAACACCGACACCGTGCGCCTGGGCGCCGCCGATCCGTCGCGCAGCGCCACCGGGCTGCTCGCGCTCAGCAGCATCGCGGAGTCGGAACAGCAGGAGTCCGAGCGGCAGGGCGGGGACCGGCGGCAGACCGGAGCCGGGCAGGGCGGCGCGGAGGGCAAGCAGGGCGCGGACGGCAAGGCGAAGACCGGGGGCCAGGAAGGGGCCGGCGGCACCCGGGCCGCCGCCACCGCGCGACTGCTCACCCAGCGGGTCTCGGAGTCGGACAGCCGCGTGCTGGAGAGCCTGGCCCGGGACGGCGCGGGCGCCGGGCTCACCGATCCCCGGAGCAATGAGGCGGTGCTCCTCTCCGAACAGGCCGCGTTCCGGCACAACTCCGAGAACGGCGGCTCCGCGAAACTCGACCTCTTCTACCCCACCGACGGCGCGCCCGCGCTCGACTATCCGTACAGCCTGGTCAACCAGAGCGCGCTCAGTACGGACGAGAGCCGCGCCGCCATGCGGTTCATGGCGCTGCTCAGCGAGGACAGCTCGTACCGCACCCTGGCGGAACACGGTTTCCGGGTCGCGAACACGCCCGTCCACGACGATGTGCTCCTCACCGCCGGGGGCCGCTCCCCGCAGCCGTACACCGGGGAGGACGCCCGGCCACCGTCCACGGAGGCCGTGGAGCGGGCCCTCGGCCTGTGGACGATGTCCGTGCGCAGCGCCCGGCTGACCACCGTCGTGGACGCCTCGGGGTCGATGGAGGAGTCCGTTCCGGGACGCGGCGGCCAGAGCCGGATGGATGTCACCAAGGCGTCGCTGCTGCGGGTCCTCGCCCAGTTCACCGCCGAGGACGAGCTGGGCCTGTGGGAGTTCAGCACCCGGCTGGACGGCGCCAAGGACTACCGCAAGCTGGAGAAGACGGCGCGGCTCGGTGAGCCCGCGAAGGGCGGCGGCACCCACCGCGAGCGGCTCTCCGACGCGTTCACCGCGCTGAAGCCCGTCCCCGACGGCGACACGGGGCTGTACGACACGGCGCTCGCCTCCTACCGGGAGGCACGGTCGAATTATGTGCCCGGGAAGTTCAACGCACTCATCATCCTCACGGACGGCTCCAACCAGGACGACGACAGCGTTTCGCGCGGCGACCTCGTCGAACAGCTCAAGAAACTCGCGGACCCCGAGCGCCCCGTGCCGCTGATCGGCGTCGCGGTGGGACCCGACGCGGACCGCAAGGAACTCGACGAGATCGCCCGGGCCACCGGCGGCGCCGCGTACGAGGTGAGTGACCCGGCCGACATCCAGTCCGTGATCCTTCGGGCGATCATGCTGTCGGCGAGCGAGTCCGCGGCGGACGCCACCGGCGACACCACAGCGGCCCGCCCCTGACCCGACAGGGCCCCGCCCCTGCCCCCGGCGACCGGCCCGACCACCACGACCCTTGCCCCGACGCGACCGGCCCCCGACCCATCACGGCCGGCCACCGACACGACCCGCCCCTGACCCGACACGCCGCCGGACGGCGGACCGGGCCGTCACGCCCTCGCCCCTTCCTCCTCCCCGCCGGGCTGCCGGCCGGGTCACCCCCTCCCGCTGCCGAAGGGCCCCGCGTCGCAGTCGCCGGGGTCGGCCGGTCGCCGGCCCGGCCGTCCGGGGCCCGACCGCCGCCCGCCGGAGGGCGCGGGGAACCCCGTCGGCCAGGTGTGCACCGGCTCCCCCAGGTGCATCAGCTCGCAGTAGCGGCGGGTCGTCGCCGCGAGCGCCGCTTCCCGCTCCAGCCCGGCCTCCAGCGCCCGGTGGAAGGTCTCCACCTGCCAGGAGGCTCCGTTCACCCGCCGCTTGCACCGCTCCTCGATGACCCCGAGGTAGAAGTCCCGGTCCACCGGCGAGATCTGCCACGCGTCGAGCCCGGCCGCCGCGAGCGGCAGCAGTTCGTCGCGTACGAGCTTGACCGCCGGTACGGTCGTGATCCCGCCGGCCCGGCCCGGGCGCGGCCAGCGCAACTCCGCGTCGATGCCGTGGCGGCACGCCTCCTCGAAGTTCCTGGCGGCGTCCGCGAAGGGGAGCCGGCGCCACACCGGCCGCGCGTCCTCGGCGAGCGCCCGCACGAGCCCGTAGTAGAACGCGACGTTCGCGATGACGTCGGTGACCGTCGGCCCCGCGGGCAGCACCCGGTTCTCCACCCGCAGGTGCGGGGCGCCGTCCGCTACCTCGTACACCGGCCGGTTCCACCGGTAGACCGTGCCGTTGTGCAGCGCCAGCTCCTGGAGGTCGGGCATGCCGCCCGCGTCGAGGATCGCCATCGGGTCCTCGTCGTCGCAGATCGGCAGCAGCGGGGGGAAGTAGCGCAGGTTCTCCTCGAACAGGTCGTAGGCGGAGCTGATCCAGCGCTCGCCGAACCAGGTCCTGGGGCGCACTCCCTGCGCCTTCAGCTCCGGCGGCCGGGTGTCGGTGGCCTGTTCGAAGAGCGGCGGCCGGGATTCCCGCCACAGCTCCCGGCCGAACAGGAACGGCGCATTGGCACCCAGTGCCACCTGCACGGACGCCACCGACTGGGCCGCGTTCCACACGTCGGAGAACCGGTCGGGGGTGACCTGGAGATGCAGTTGTACGGAGGTGCAGGCCGCCTCCGGGGTGATCGAGGCCGACGTACAGGTGAGCCGTTCCACGCCCTCGATGTCGAGGGTGAAATCCTCGCCGCGGGCCGCGACCATCTGATCGTTGAGAAGTGTGTAGCGGTCCACGTCGGAAAGATTCGCGGAGACCACGTCGTGCTGTGTGAGGGTCGGCAGAATTCCGATCATCACGATCCCCGCGTCGACCTCGCTCGCTTTGCGGTGGGCATATCCGAGGCCCGTGCGCAGTTCCTCGGCGAGCTGGTCGAGAACGCGCCCGTCCAGCCGGTGCGGAGCCACGTTCACTTCCAGGTTGAACATTCCGAGTTCGGTCTGGAAATCACCGCTCGCGATGCGCTTCAGCACCTCCGCATTCATCATGCGGGGCATCCCGTCGGAGCCCGCCAGATTCAGCTCGATCTCCAGGCCCATCAGATTCTTGGGCCGATCGAACCGCTCCTCCGCCAGGAGCCGCTCCAGCACCGTCAGGCACTGCTGGAGCTTCCTGCGGTATTTCTGCCGATCGGACAGGTCGGAACCGCCCGCTTCGACCTTCTCCCCCATCGAAGTGTCCCTCCTCGACTGGGCGCCCGGCGGCTGGGGCCGCTCGCGTCACGATCGATAATGCCCACACAGAGTGATCCGTAACGTCCCCGTCCGCCCCCGGCGCCCGGTAGGGTGGTGTCCGGCCTCCGAGGCATCCGGCACATTCACTCGGCATGACAGGGTGACAGGGAGTGGATTTTCGTTTCCGCTGCCCGAACGGGCGCTGAAATCGCCGACCATTTTCAGCCGACCCCATCCGGCGAATCACCCCAGGCCAGACGCCCTCCCTTCGCTATTTATCAACAGAAATCGCGCGGGAGATGGACTTAATAGTGCCTTGCCCGCAATATCCGGTACAGCTAGCGGAAACATGGCGTGAACACGCGTCGTATAAACTCTGCCCACGAGGCAGAGAGTCGGCGCCCGGCCGTACGGCCCGGCACCCCACCTCTGACCCCGCATGCCGACAGCGATGTCCGCACCCGCCCACGCTCCATTTCACGCGTCACCCTGTCTCCTGAATGAGAGGCAACCCACCATGCCGCTGCATGTACCCCCGGCCCCGGCGCCCGCCCTGCGCAGCGTTCTCGCGGCACTCGGTTCCCCCACCGCCGTGCGCGATGCCCGCACCCCCGCTCTGCAGTCCGTCCAGGGACCGCTGAGCCCCGAACTCCCGCTTCCCGTCCACATTCTCGACGGTCCCGGCGTTCCCGGCATTCCCGGCGTTCCCGACCACGTCACCCAGGAGGACCGGACCACCACACCGGGCAGCGGTACGCCACGGACCAGGCTGACCGGCTGGCGCTTCCTGATCCGCAGCGGCGACCGCTCCGTGGCCGCCGCCGACACGATGCTCACCGCGGACGGCTGGGCCTTCTCCCGCTTCTTCGAGGGCCCGTACCTGCCCTCCACCGAGCGGGCGCTGCGCCAGGCCGAGAGCCTCACGACGGCCTACCAGCCCCGGCTGCTCTCCGTGCCCGAGCTGTACATGCTCACGCTCTGGCTGCACGGCGACACGGAGGCCGACCCCGGAGCCGGTGCGCCCGCGCCCACCGACATCCTCGTACCGCTCGCGCCCGCGCCGCCGGGCATCGCGGCGCACCGACCGCACCGGGTCGCCGAGTTGCTGCCGGTGATCGGGCTGCGGCTCACCCCGGCCCCGCCGCTCGCCCCCGCTCCGGCGGCCGCCCCGGCGCCTCCACTGCTCCGTACCCCGGCCTGATCGCGCGACCCGCGCCCGTGCCCCGCGGCCCCGCCGGTCGCGGGGCACTTCGCTGCCCATCCGGCGTAGTCCTCCCGGGCCACCTTGAATCACCCGAAAGGACAGCCCAGTTGAGCTGAACCGTCCGCGTGGGTGAGACGTCCTTAAGCAGAAGGAAGCACTGCCGCGAAATACCTGCGGATCGCCGTCCGCGGGGCAACACTAGGACTGGACCAGAGATACGGGGGAGCGGCCATGAGTACATCGAGCCGCAGGACACTCACGACGACTCAGCGAAAGAATCCACCCATGTGCCAGCATCAGCCAGCCTGTCCGACAGCCGACTCCGCCGACCGTGACGCGGCGCGGCTGATCGCGCACCACCCGGAGCAGGGCTGGAGCCTGCTGTGCAACGGCGTGCTGCTCTTCGAGGACACCGGAGAGCTGCTGCCCGACGGACAGATCATCGCTCCGCACCGGCCGCTGCGCACGGAACAGGTCGCGACGGCGGCCTGAGACCCGGCGCCGCCCAAGAGCCCTCGGCGCCACCCGGCAGCCCGCGGCCCGCACGACGGCCCGCTGCCGGTGGAAGAACGAACAGAAGAACGGGGGCCGGCCCGGAGATCCCTCCGCACCGGCCCCGACGCATGACCGCGAACGCCCTTAAGCCACCTGACGTCCCGTCAGCTGTCCTACACGTCAGTCGTCGTACGCGTCCACCGGCGGGCAGGAGCAGACCAGGTTACGGTCACCGAACGCGCCGTCGATCCGGCGGACCGGCGGCCAGTACTTGTCCGCGGCCGAGACCCCGGCCGGGAAGACCGCCTCGGCCCGGCTGTAGGCGTGCTCCCACGCCCCGCCCAGCGCCGCGGCCGTGTGCGGGGCGTGGCGCAGCGGATTGTCGTCCGCGGGCCACTCGCCCGACGCGACCCGCTCGATCTCCGCACGGATCGCGATCATCGCCTCGCAGAAGCGGTCGATCTCCCGCAGGTCCTCGCTCTCGGTGGGCTCGATCATCAGGGTGCCCGCCACGGGGAACGACATGGTCGGCGCGTGGAAGCCGTAGTCGATCAGCCGCTTCGCGATGTCGTCGACGCTGACACCGGTGGCCTTGGAGAGCGGCCGCAGATCCACGATGCACTCGTGCGCCACCAGCCCGTTCGGACCGGTGTAGAGCACCGGGTAGTGCGGCTCCAGGCGCTTGGCGATGTAGTTGGCGGCCAGCACGGCGACCTGCGTCGCGCGCTTGAGGCCCTCGCCGCCCATCAGCCGTACGTACGCCCAGGAGATCGGCAGGATGCCCGCCGAGCCCCACGGCGCCGCGGAGATCGGCCCGACGCCCGTCTCGGGCCCGGCGGCCGGCTGGAGCGGGTGGTTGGGCAGGTACGGGGCGAGGTGGGCCCGGACGCCGACGGGGCCGACGCCGGGGCCGCCGCCGCCGTGCGGGATGCAGAAGGTCTTGTGCAGGTTCAGGTGCGAGACGTCGGAGCCGAACCGGCCCGGCTTCGCCAGCCCGACCAGGGCGTTCAGGTTGGCGCCGTCGACGTACACCTGACCGCCCGCGTCGTGCACCGCCGCGCAGATGTCGCCGATGTGCTCCTCGAACACCCCGTGCGTGGACGGGTAGGTGACCATCAGGACGGCCAGCTCCGCACCGTACTGCTCGATCTTGGCCCGCAGGTCCTCGACGTCGACGTCGCCGTCCTCGCCCGTCTTGACGACGACGACCCGCATCCCGGCCATGACCGCGCTCGCCGCGTTCGTGCCGTGCGCGGAGGACGGGATGAGGCAGACGGTGCGCCCGGTCTCCCCGTTGGCCCGGTGGTACGCCCGTACGGCGAGGAGCCCGGCCAGCTCGCCCTGCGAACCGGCGTTGGGCTGGAGGGAGACCGCGTCGTACCCGGTGACCTCGGCGAGCCGCTCCTCCAGCTCGCGGATGAGCGTCAGATACCCCTGGGCCTGCTCGGCCGGGGCGAAGGGGTGCAGCGCGCCGAACTCGGGCCAGGTGACCGGCTCCATCTCGGTGGTCGCGTTCAGCTTCATCGTGCAGGAGCCGAGCGGGATCATGCCGCGGTCCAGCGCGTAGTCACGGTCGGCGAGCCGGCGCAGGTACCGCAGCATCGCGGTCTCGGAGCGGTGCTGGTGGAAGACGGGGTGCGTCAGATAGTCGTCGGTGCGCAGCAGTTGGCCGGGGAGCACGTCGTCCGTGGCCGCGTCCAGCGCCTCGATGTCGCCCTGCACGCCGAAGGCCGTCCACACGGCGGCGAGCTGGGCGCGGCCGGTGGTCTCGTCGCAGGCCACGGAGACGTGGTCGGCGTCGGTCTGGTGGAGGTTGACGCCGCCCTCCCGCGCGGCGGCGACGATCTCCGCGGCGCGGCCGGGCACGCGGAGCGTGAGCGTGTCGAAGTACGTGTCGTGCACGGCCTCCACCCCGCCGGCGCGCAGCCCCGCGGCGAGCACCGCCGCGTACCGGTGGGTGCGCCGCGCGATGGCGCGCAGCCCGTCGGGGCCGTGGTAGACCGCGTACATCCCGGCCATGACGGCGAGGAGCACCTGTGCGGTGCAGATGTTGCTGGTGGCCTTCTCGCGGCGGATGTGCTGCTCGCGGGTCTGGAGCGCGAGCCGGTACGCCTTGTTGCCGTCGGCGTCCACGGAGACCCCGACGAGCCGTCCCGGCAGGCTGCGCGCGAACTTCTCGCGTACGGCCATGAAGCCGGCGTGCGGTCCGCCGAAGCCCATGGGGACGCCGAAGCGCTGGGTGGTGCCGACCGCGATGTCGGCGCCCAGCTCACCGGGCGGGGTGAGGAGCGTGAGCGCGAGGAGATCGGCGGCGACGGTGACGACCGCGCCGAGGTCGTGCGCCCGCTCGATCACGGTCCTGATGTCCCGTACGGCCCCGGAGGCGCCCGGGTACTGGAGCAGCACCCCGAAGACTCCGCGCTCGGCGGCCTCGGCGGGGATGCCCTCGCCGAGGTCGGTGACGACGATCTCGACACCGGTCGGCTCGGCGCGGGTGCGGATCACCTCGATCGTCTGCGGGAGCGTGTCGGCGTCCACGAGGAAGACACCGCCCTTGACCTTGCCGACGCGGCGGGAGAGCGCCATGGCCTCGGCGGCGGCCGTGGACTCGTCCAGCAGGGAGGCGCCGGAGGTCGGCAGCCCCGTCAGCTCGGCCACGACGGTCTGGAAGTTGAGCAGGGCCTCCAGCCGGCCCTGGGAGATCTCGGGCTGGTACGGCGTGTACGCGGTGTACCAGGCCGGGTTCTCCATGACGTTGCGGAGGATCACCGGCGGCGTGAAGGTGCCGTAGTAGCCGAGCCCGATCATCGGCGCGAGCACCTGGTTCCGGTCGGCGAGGGAGCGCAGCTCGGCGAGGACCTCGGCCTCGGTGCGGGCGTCCGGGAGGTCGAGGGCCCCCGCGCTCCTGATCGCGTCAGGCACCGCGGCGGCGGTCAGCTCGTCGAGCGAGCCGTAGCCGACCTGCGCGAGCATCTTCGCCTGCGCCCCCGCGTCGGGGCCGATGTGGCGCTGCTCGAAGGGGGTGCCTCGCTCCAGCTGGGCGAGCGGTGTGCGGTGGGCGTTCATGTACGGAGGCCTCCTGGTCTGCCACGACCTGCGGGGGCACCACGGCTCGGGTGCCCTGAACGGCCTCCCCCTCTGTCATCTCGACCTGAGAGCTTCACCGGCCCGCCGTGCGGCGGTCCGGCTTTCACCGTCGGTGAGAGCGGATGCCGTACGGGGTACGGCGCCCGCCCTGCTTTCCAGAGTGACCTCGTCCGCGCGGTACGGGGGCCTGAGAGATTCCGGGGAGGATTTGCTCCTTCGGCGCCTCCGGTGGGCTCACCGGAGAACTCTCCCGCACGGGGTCAGCAGCCGCTTGCCAGCCTACCAGCGGGGTCTTCCGGACAACTTTCGAGTGGCCGTCCCACCGGTTCTGCACTTTCGTAGTGTTCAGGAGCAGTTGCGACCCGCTGGAGGGACCGTGGAGACCCATATCGATCCGCGCAGCCTGATAGGACGCAAGGCGTACGACCGTGACGGCCGTAAGTTCGGCACGGTCGACGAGGTCTATCTCGACGACGCCACGGGCACGCCCGAATGGGCCGCCGTGCGCACCGGACTCTTCAGCCGTGACGCCTTCGTACCCCTCGCCCCCAGCACCCTGGCCGAGGACGGCCTGCGGGTCCCATTCGAACGCGCGTTGATCAAGGACGCCCCCGATTTCGGTGTCGGTCGCCATCTCTCCCCCGACCAGGAGCTTCAGCTCTACCACCACTACGGTCTCGCCCTGCCGTCCCCGGAACCCCCGGAGGGGCCCGGGGGCCTCTCCGGCCGTGACAACGAGCGTGACTTCGGGCGGCTGGCGGGCCACGACGACTGACCCGGCGACGGACCCGGCGACCGACCGGTCCCGGGTACGAGGGGCAGCGGCTCGGAGAGTTCCAGCGCGGGATCGTCGGCCCAGAACGTCCGCACCCACCCCGGTGCGGATCCGGGCTCCTCGAACCGTACGGTGACCCTCCGCAGCCCGCTGCCCTGCACCCAGCCCGGGCCGAATTCCGTGTGGCGCACATCGTGTCCGGCCGGGAACCGCCGCTCCCCGGCCGGGCCGGACGTCCCGGCCGGCGACGGCGGCCCGTCCCCCGGGTCCGCCGCCCCCTCCGTCGCCGAGCCCCCCTGCCCCGCCCCACCTGCGGCCACGGCGTCGCCCTGCCCCTCCTCCGGCCCGCCGGTGGCCGCGGCGGCCGTCCCGGGCTCCTCCTCCGCCGCCCGCTCCCGGGCCGCGGCCTGCGCGAACAGGTCCTCCTGCGTGAAGTCGGCGAGCCCGGTCACCCCCACCCCGAGCAGCCGGACGCCGCCCGTGGTGTCCACGGACTCCAGGAGGCGCCCGGCCGCCTCCCGCACCACTCCCGGGTCGTCCGTGGGGCCCCTGAGCGTCTCCGAGCGGGTCAGCGTGGAGAAGTCGTACCTGCGCACCTTGAGGACGACGGTCCGCCCGGAGTGTCCGGACGCCCGCAGCCGGCGCACGCACCGCTCGGCGAGCCGGTCCACCTCCGTACGCACCCGCACCCGGTCGTGGAGATCGGTGTCGAAGGTGTCCTCGACCGAGACGGACTTGGCCTCCCGCTCGGACACCACGGGCCGCTCGTCGTGGCCGAGCGCCATCCGGTGCAGCGAGGTGCCGTGCGCCTTGCCCAGCAGCCGTACCAGCTCGTCCTCGCCCGCCTCGGCGAGATCGGCGACCGTCGTCATGCCGGCCCGCCGCAGATGCTCGCCCGTCGCGGGCCCCACGCCGGGCAGGGTCCGCACCGACATGGGCCCCAGCAGCTCGCGCTCCGTGCCGGGCTCTATCAGGAGCAGCCCGTCCGGCTTGGCCTGCTCGGAGCCGATCTTCGCGAGCATCTTGGACCCGGCGAGCCCCACCGAGCCGCTGAGCCCGGTCAGCGCCCTGATGTCCCGGCGCAGCCGCTCCCCCGCGGCCAGCGCCGAGGCCGTGTCATGGGCCGAGCCGCCGGCCTCCAGGTCCACGAACGCCTCGTCCAGGCTGAGCGGCTCCACCAGCGGCGAGAGCCTGCCCAGCAGCTCCATCACCTGCTCGCTGACCGCGCGGTAGAGCGTGAAGCGCGGCACGAGATACGCCGCGTTCGGCGCGAGGCGGCGCGCCTGGGCCATCGGCATCGCGGAGTGCACCCCGAACCGCCGTGCCTCGTACGAGGCCGTCGAGACCACACCACGCGGCCCCAGACCCCCGACGACCACCGGTTTTCCACGCAGACTGGGCTTCGCCGCCTGCTCTGCGGCGGCGAAGAAGGCATCCATGTCCAGATGCAGCACGGTCGGCGCGGTTCTCACACCACCGATGCTGCCTCACGCCACTGACAATCGGCCCGGGACGCAGCCGCCCGGTCGCCCGGCCCCCCGTTCCGCGGGACGGGGTCCGCTCAGACGGCCCGGTCCCGGCGCCTGCGCGCCAGTTCGTCGGCGGGGTTGTTCCCGATCAGCGTCTCTCCGGTGTCGATCCGCTCCCCGTGGAGCTGGGAGAGCGCGGCCTCGACGTCCCGCCACACCACCCCGACCGCGATCCCGAAGATGCCCTGGCCCCCTTGGAGCAGGCTCACCACCTCGTCGGGCGAGGAGCACTCGTACACCGTCGCGCCGTCGCTCATCAGCGTCATGCGGTCCAGATCCCGGAAGCCCCGGTCCCGCAGGTGCTGGACCGCCGCCCGGATGTTCTGGAGCGCCACCCCGGTGTCCAGGAACCGCTTCACGATCTTGAGGACGACCACGTCCCGGAAGCTGTAGAGCCGCTGCGTGCCCGACCCGTACGCCGGCCGCACACTCGGTTCGACCAGCCCCGTACGTGCCCAGTAGTCCAACTGGCGGTACGTGATACCCGCCGCCGCGCACGCCGTCGGCCCCCGGTATCCGACCGTGTCCGCTCCGAGGTCGGGCGCCCTGCTGTGAAGCGGATACGGACCGCCCGCCGCCGTACCGTCGCCGCTGCTTCTCACGCCGACCCTCCGTCCTTGACCTGCCCTGTCGAAGGTAGGCAGTCACCCGGGGTGCGTCAACGATCGCCACACTCGCCACGCCGAGTGATAATCACCCTGAGAGTGGTTTCCCGTGTCCCTTTTCGGGGAAAAGCTGACCGAATGTGCTGACGGAGCCCGGTACAGCGCTCACCCGCCGCTCACTGGCTGTTGGTCCCGAAGTCCTCCGGAGAGATCTGGTCGAGGAACTCGCGGAACTTCTCCACCTCGTCCTCCTGCTCGTCCGGGATGGCGATGCCGGCATCGTCCAGAACCCCGTCACTGCCGTAGATCGGCGTACCCGTGCGCAGAGCGAGCGCTATGGCATCGCTCGGCCTCGCGCTCACCTCGACCCCGCTCGCGAAGACCAGCTCCGCGTAGAAGACCCCTTCACGCAGGTCCGTGATCCGGACTTCGGTGAGCTCCTGGCCCACCGCTTCCAGCACGTCCTTGAAGAGATCATGGGTCAGCGGCCGGGCCGGGGCCATGCCCTGCTGGGCGAAGGCAATGGCGGTCGCCTCCCCCGGTCCGATCCAAATGGGGAGGTACCGGTCGCCTCCCACTTCACGCAGGAGCACGATCGGTTGGTTGGAGGGCATTTCCACCCGGACACCCACAACGTCGAGCTCGTTCACACAGCAACCCTAGGACGTGCCCGGCAGGTTTGGGTAGTCGGACTCCCCCATGATCAGTGCGGATCCGTCCCGAGAGCCGTACGGAGCAGGGCGGCGTGGAGCTCCACGCAGAGTGCCGACAGCTCCCGCGTGGTCGCCTCGGCATGGGCCCTGGTCTGCGGATTACGGTGCAGCCGCAGCGGCGCCACGACCTGCTCGACCAGTCCGGCGTCCCGCTCGGCCGCCGCCTTCATGGCGCGCAGGTGCCGGGGCTCCAGGCCGAATCTGCCCAGATCCGAGACGAGTTTCGCGACCGTCACCGACTCCGCGCCGTACCCGCCGTCCGGCGTCGGGGCGACCAGCCCGTACGCCTCCCACTCGGCGAGCGCGTCCGCGTCGGCCCCGGCCGCCGCCAGCAGCTCCTCACGGCCGATCCGCGCCGTGGCCGGAAGACCGGACTCCGCGTCGCTCCGCGGGCCCGGCAGGGCCCGCCGAGAGCCGGGAAGAGGGACCTCCTCGCCGCGCTCCAGCGCGTCCAGGTGCCCCTTGATCACTTTCAGCGGCAGATAGTGGTCCCGCTGCATCCGCAGGACGCGAGCGAGCCGCTCGACGTCCTCCGCGCTGAATTTCCGGTACCCGGAGGGGGTCCGGCAGGGCTCGACGAGCCCCTCGGCCTCCAGAAACCGGATCTTGGAGATGGAGACCTCGGGAAACTCGTCCCGCAGCCTGCCCAGGACCGCGCCGATGCTCATCGGCGCGGTGCCGGAAGAGGCGGTGCCGTGTCCGGCACCGCCCGTCGGTGTACGCGGCATGGACCTTCCTCAGGGGCTTGTCACACGCCCCGCTGGCTCGCGTAGAAGACCAGCCGGTACTTTCCGATCTGGACCTCGTCGCCGTTCGCCAGCAGGACCGAGTCGATCCGCTCACGATTGACGTACGTACCGTTCAGGCTGCCCACGTCCGAGACGGTGAAGTGACCGTCGCCGCCCCGGCGGAACTCCACATGGCGGCGCGACACGGTCACGTCGTCCAGGAAGATGTCGCTCTCCGGGTGGCGTCCCGCCGTCGTCAGCTCGCCGTCCAGCAGGAAGCGGCTGCCCGAGTTCGGGCCGCGCCGCACCACCAGGAGCGCCGAGCCGAGCGGCAGGGCGTCGACGGCGGCCTGCGCCTCCGGCGTGAGCGACGGCAACGCCGTCTGCCCCGTCACCTCGGAGTCGTACGCCTCAAGACCCGAGATCGAGATCGTCGACGTCGTCTCCGAGGCGCGCTCCGGCGGCACCCCGCCCCGCAGCGGCGCCCCGCAGTTGGAGCAGAACCGACTGGCCTCGGCATTGCGGTGCCCGCACCTCGTACAAACCGGCAAGGCCGCCATAGAGGGATCCTCCTGCCGCGACGGCCCCCCGGGGGCCGATGATTCCCCGAAACCTATGCGGCCGGGACCGGCAGGGTCAACAGACGACGCGCCGGTGGCCTCGCCGCCCACCTGGTCGCGGAAGAGCGGACGTTCGCCGCCCTGCTCCTCGCTCCCGCCTTGGCGCGAGGCACGATGACGGGAGCGCCCGCCGCCGTCCTCGCGTGCGCTTTTGCCGAACAACTTCCCAAACAACTTCACGGGCGATTCCCCTTGACCGAAACAGACCCGCCCGTGGGGCAGGACGAACCCTGAATGAACACACCTGCCGACCCGGACATCTTGACAACGTCCGTATCCACCGGACAGTTTCCACCACTCACCGCACTGTTCGTGCGCCGACCCCCCGCAACCTCATGCCCCCGTGCGACGGCTCGCATGCACCTCCGCCTCACCGCGATGACGACCGAGCGTAGTCAGGGCGCTTCGCGGGTCGCAAGGCATTCACAATGATCTTCTCAGCCCGTGCCACCGTGGCCGTGGCCTGCTCCTTCTCCAGTGTCTGGACCACCCCGCCCGGAATGTTCAGGGCGGGCTCCAGGTCCTGCGGTTTGCCGATGACCTTGAAGACGTACGGGGAGGACACCGCGTTGCCGTCCACGCGAACATCACCGCCCGTGCCCGAGAAGTACGTATCGGCGACGACACGGACATCGTTGATCTGAATGGCCTCCGCGCCGGCCGCCCGCAGCTCCTGGATCGCGTCGAGCAGCATGTCCGGCTCGACCGTCCCGCTGATGTCCCGGACCGTCAGCGTGATCCCGGGCCCCTGAGCGGCGACCGTACCGGCCAGGATACCGAGCTGCTGCTCCTTCTCCCTGGTCTGCTTACGGGCCTCCTCGGCCTGGTCCGAGCTGGTCTCCAGCTCGGTGCGCTGCGCGTCGAGACGCTGCTTCTCGTCCTCCAGCCGCTGCGTCCGGTTGTCCAGCTCGTCCAGGATCCGCACCAGGTCCTCCTGGCGGGCGCCCCGCAGCGCGCTGTCGTCGTTGTTCGACGTGACCTGGATGGCGAGCCCGAGCCCGAGCCCGAACAGCAGGACGGCGACGATGAGCTGTGCCCGGGTCACCCGCGGCGGCCACAGACCCGCCGCCAACCGCTGGCGTCCGGTGAGCTGTTGGGCCTCGGAAGGCGCTGCGGCGTTTCCGGCGGCGTCCTCTGACGCCGGGCCGGCCGCGGGACTCCCGCCGGCGGCGCCGGAACTCTCCCCGGCTCCCTGGCGCCGCTCCGGGCCCCGCGGCCCGTCGGATCCCTCGGACTTCCCGGCGTCGTGCGGCTTTCCGGGTCCGACCGGCTTCCCGGGTCCGACCGGCTTCCCCGGCCCCTGCGGCTTCCCGGGCTCCTGAGAGTTCTCCTCGCTGCTCATCGGCGTCACGCCCGGAACACGTGCCGGCGGATCGCGGCAGCGTTGGAGAAGATCCGGATACCGAAGACGACGACCACGCCGGTCGACAACTGCGCGCCCACACCCAGCTTGTCGCCGAGGAAGACGATGAGCGCGGCGACCACCACGTTCGACAGGAAGGAGACCACGAACACCTTGTCGACGAAGATCCCGTCGAGCATGGCCCGCAGCCCGCCGAAGACCGCGTCCAGAGCGGCGACGACGGCGATCGGAAGATACGGCTCGACCACAGCCGGCACCTCGGGCCGGACCAACAGTCCGACCACGACTCCCACGACGAGGCCCAGTACGGCGATCACGATGTGCCCTTCCCCATGTCGGCCGCGTCCTGCCCGGTGCCCTTCCCGGCGTCGGCGGTCTCCGGCTCTGCTGTACGTACGATCAGGCTGGGCGCGGCAGGAAGACGCACCTCCCGCTGATCCGAAATGCTGGTGCGGATGCCGAAGTTCTCCTGCAAGGAGTGCAGATACTGGCCATCGGCGCTGTCCTGGAACGCGGTGCTCAGCTTCTTTCCGTCCCCCACCGCGAGCACCGTGTACGGCGGCACGAGTGGCCTGTTGTCGACCAGTATGGCGTCACCGGCGGCCCGGATCGCCGACAGCGAGGTCAGCCGCTGGTCGTTGATGGCGATCGCCTCCGCGCCCGACTCCCACAGGCCGTTGACGACCCGCTGCATGTCCCGGTCGCGCACCCGGCCCGTGTCGGAGAAACCACTGCTCTCCCGGGGACCGCCGCCACCACCGGACGAGGCGTCCTTGGCGTCGTCGACGACCAGTTTCACGCCGGGCCCGTGCACGGGCGTCGCGCCGGCCAGCAGCGCCACCACCTCGCCCTGGTCCCCGCCCCGGGTCCGCAGGGCGGCACGCTGCCGGTCGCCGACTTCCTTGCGGAGCTCCTCCACCGAGCGCTCCAGCCCGTCGGCGGTGGACGTCTCCGCGTTGATCCGGTCGATGAGTTCCTCGCGCTCCTTGGCCACCACCGGGGCGGAGATACGCGCCTGGGCGGCGCCCACGGTGACCACCAGAGCGGCCAGCACCAGCCCCGCGGCAAGGCCCAGTTTGGCCCTGAGCGTGCGCGGCAGCCCGCCGTCCTCCGCGGCCCTGCGCGCCGCCGCCTCCGCGTACCCCTCGTCGAGGCTGTGGTCCATCACACTGTTCAGCAGCGACATCGACGCGTCAGGACGCGCGGGCGGAGAAGCGGTGCTCCGGATGGGGGGCTGCTGCGACATGCCGCACATCGTCGCACGTCGCGACCACTACCGCCGAATGGCCCCACCGACGCGCCGGGGGGGGGGCGCGGGCGCCCCCCCCGCCCCCACCCGCACCCCCGCCCAACCGCCCCGGCCCCCCCCAAAGACCAGCGCGGGGCCACCCCGCCGGCCACCCC
>NZ_JBHURV010000069.1:0-3570 GCF_042673865.1 Streptomyces sp. NPDC056987 | reverse complement strand
GGTGGGGGGGTTGTGGCTACTGCCCCAATCCGGTCCCCTGCCCCAACCACCCCCCCCTACGCCCCCCCCGGCGGGGGGGGGGGGCCCCCCGGCCCCCCCCCCGGCCCCTCTCCGGAACGCCTGCGAAGCGTCCCGGACCGCCCCTAATGACCTGCGCTGTCCACCACGGACGACCACTCGTCGAGCAGCGCCTGGGCCGACGCGTCGTCGGGACCCTCCGCCCACAGATGGGTGACGGCCTCGGCCGGGTCGGGCAGCACCATCACCCAGCGTCCGTCGGTCTCCACCACCCGCACCCCGTCGGTGGTGTCCACCTGGCGCTCACCGGCTGCCTCCACGACGCTGCGCATCACCAGGCCCTTGACGGCCCACGGGGTCGCCAGATCCCTGCGCAGGACATGGGCACGCGGGATACGCGCGTCGATCTGGCTCAGGGTGAGCTGCGTACGGGCCACCAGTCCGATGAGCCGTACGAAGGCCGCCGTACCGTCGAGGACGCTGCTGAACTCCGGAACGATGAAGGCACCACGGCCGTCCCCGCCGAAGATCGTGGTCTCCTCGCGCCCCACCCGGGTCAGGTCGTCGGGCGAGGTCGTCGTCCACTCCACCTGTGTGCCGTGGTACGCGGCGACCTGCTCGGCGATCCGCGTGGTGGTCACGGGGAGCGCCACCCGCCCGCTGCGCCGCTCGGCGGCGACCAGGTCGAGCAGGACCAGCAGGGCCCGGTCGTCCTCGATGATCCGGCCGCGCTCGTCCACCAGGGACAGCCGCTCGCCGACGGGGTCGAACCGCACCCCGAAGGCGGCCCGCGCGGAGGCGACGATCTCGCCGAGTCTGACCAGTCCCAGGCGGCGCGATTCGGCCGTTTCCGTGGGCCGGGACTCGTCGAGCCCCGGGTTGATCGTCAGCGCGTCGACCCCGAGCCGGCCGAGCAGGCTGGGCAGCACGAGCCCGGCGCTGCCGTTGGAGGCGTCGACGACGACCTTGAGTCCCGCCTCGGAGATCCCGGTGGTGTCGACGTTGCGGAGCAGGGAGCCGGTGTACGAGTCGAAGACGCTGGCGGGGAAGTGCAGATCCCCGATCTCGCCGGGGAACGCGCGGCGGTACTCCTGGCGGGCGTAGACCCGGTCGAGCTTGCGCTGGCCCGCCTGGGAGAGGTCGGCGCCCCGCTCGTCGAAGAACATGATGTCGACGGAGTCGGGCACCCCGGGCGACGTACGGATCATGATGCCGCCCGCGCTGCCACGGCCGGTCTGCTGCCGGGCTACGGGCAGGGGGACGTTCTCCAGGTCCCGTACGTCGATGGCGCTGGACTGGAGCGAGGAGATCACGGCCCGCTTGAGAGCGCGGGCTCCACGCGAGTGGTCACGCGCCGTAGTGACGGTGGAACCCTTCTTCAGCGTGGTCGCGTACGCGCCGGCCAGCCGGACGACGACTTCTGGCGTGATCTCGACGTTCAGGATGCCCGAAACACCGCGGGCGCCGAAGAGATTCGCCTGTCCTCGGGACTCCCAGATGACCGACGTGTTGACGAACGCGCCGGCTTCGATGGTCTTGAACGGGTAGACCCGAACATTGCCCTGAATGATCGATTCTTCGCCGACCAGGCACTCGTCACCGATGACCGCGCCGTCCTCGATGCGGGCCGCCCGCATGATGTCGGTGTTCTTGCCGATCACACAGCCGCGCAGATTGCTGTGCTGGCCGATGTAGACGTTGTCGTGGACCACTGCCTTGTGGAGGAAGGCGCCGGTCTTGACGACCACGTTGGAGCCGATGACGGTGTGCTCGCGCAGCTCGACATCGGCCTCGACCTTGGCGTAGTCACCGATGTACAGCGGACCGCGCAGCACGGCGTCCGGGTGGACCTCGGCGCCTTCGGCGACCCAGACGCCCGGGGAGATCTCGAAACCGTCGATGTCGACGTCGACCTTGCCTTCGAGCACGTCGGCCTGTGCCTTGACGTAGCTCTCGTGTGTGCCGACGTCCTCCCAGTAGCCCTCGGCGATATAGCCGTAGATGGGCTTGCCCTCCTTCATGAGCTGAGGGAAGACATCACCGGACCAGTCGACGGACACATCGGCCTCGACGTAGTCGAAGACTTCCGGCTCCATCACGTAGATGCCCGTGTTCACGGTGTCGGAGAAGACCTGGCCCCAGGTGGGCTTCTCCAGGAAGCGCTCGACCTTTCCTGCCTCGTCCACGATCGTGATACCGAATTCCAGCGGATTCGGCACCCGGGTCAGGCACACCGTCACGAGTGCGCCTTTCTCCTTGTGGAAGGAGATGAGGTCCGTCAGATCGAAATCGGTGAGAGCGTCACCGGAAATGACGAGAAACGCATCGTCTTTCAGCGCCTCCTCGGCGTTCTTCACGCTCCCTGCGGTGCCGAGCGGCTTCTCCTCGTTCGCATAGCTGAGCTCCATGCCCAGCTCTTCCCCGTCGCCGAAGTAGTTCTTGACGAGGGAGGCGAGGAATTGCACGGTTACGACGGTCTCGCTGAGCCCATGGCGCTTGAGCAACCGCAGCACATGCTCCATGATCGGCCGGTTCACTACCGGCAGGAGCGGCTTGGGCATGCTTGAGGTCATGGGGCGAAGTCGAGTACCTTCGCCACCGGCCATCACGACGGCCTTCATGTCGGAAGCGTCCTCCTTGAAGAGACGGTCTCGCCGACTTCACCCGTCTGGAACGAGGCCCGATGGCGTCAGGCTGCGGGCCGGCGACATTGCACGGCACCACATCGACGAGCTCAATCGGCCACGTTGTCCGCCCTGACGAGCCGGCGGACCTGGACCACATACAGGACTCCTGCCCACCAGTAGAGAGTTGTACCCCATCCTGCGAACGCCCATCCGAAAACTTCGGCGAGTGACGCGAGCCATCCACTTCCGTCACTGAGCAGCAGGAGGGGGAAGGCATACATCAAGTTGAAGGTAGCTGCCTTCCCGAGGAAGTTCACCTGGGGAGGCGGGTAGCCGTGCCTGCGGAGGATTCCCACCATCACCAGAAGCATCAGCTCACGGGCCAATAGAGCCGCGGTGAGCCACAGTGGCAGAATCTCGCGCCACGTAAGGCCAACCAGGGTGGAAAGGATGTACAGCCGGTCCGCGGCAGGGTCGAGGAGCCGCCCGAGGCTGCTGATCTGGTTCCAGCGGCGAGCGAGCTTTCCGTCGAGATAGTCGCTGACACCGCTCAGCATCAGCACCAGCAAGGCCCAGCCGTCACTGTTGGGCCCGCCGAACTCCGGACGAAGGATCAGCCACAGGAAGAGCGGTACGCCGACCAGGCGAGCCATGCTGAGGATGTTGGGGATGGTGAGCACCCGGTCCGTCTGGACGCGGGTCTCCTGGACCTCCACCCGGGGCCTCCTGTGTGGAACGAGCCAACGATGCCTCCTGACCTTACCCTCAGGACAGGCCGGCACCCGCAAGGGGGCTTGGGCAAGGGAATGTGACGAGGGTCCGCAAAAAGGCCCTGAACGCAGAAATGCCCCGCACCATACGGTGCGGGGCATTCCCACAATAATTGTTCGGCGGCGTCCTACTCTCCCACAGGGTCCCCCCTGCA
>NZ_JBHURV010000068.1:0-27676 GCF_042673865.1 Streptomyces sp. NPDC056987 | reverse complement strand
GCGCCCTTCAACCCGGTGTCGCTGGCGATCGGCGCGGAGGCGTCGTTCGTGGCGCGCACGGTCGACTCGGACCGCAAGCACCTCACCCAGGTCCTGAGAGAGGCCGCCGACCATCCCGGCACGGCGCTGGTGGAGATCTACCAGAACTGCAACATCTTCAACGACGGCGCCTTCGAAGTCCTCAAGGACAAAGAACAGGCGGCGGAGGCGGTGATCCGGCTGGAGCACGGGCAGCCCATCCGCTTCGGCACCGACGGCGCCAAGGGCGTCATCCGGGACCAGGCCACCGGCGACCTCCACGTCGTGCCCGTCACCCCGGACAACGAATCACAGATCCTCGTCCACGACGCCCACGCCACCAGCCCCACCACCGCCTTCGCACTCTCCCGCCTCGCCAACGCCGACACACTCCACCACACCCCCATCGGAGTCCTCCGCAGCGTCGAACGCCCCGTCTACGACACCCTCATGTCCGACCAACTCGACACAGCCGTCGAGCAGCGCGGCAAGGGCGACCTCGGCGCCATGCTCACGGGCGGCGACACCTGGACCGTGGAGGCCCCATGACATACGTCGTCGCCCGGCCCCACGTCCATGCGTGGGGGGCGCCGACACGCACACTTCAGTGTGGCTTCCGCGGTCCTTCAGCGGAGTCGGGCAACGTGCACCCCGTCAGACGCACACGTCCCCGCAACCGTTTCCGCAGAGCCGCCGGAGACCGCAGCAAAGGAATCCCCACCCCATGGACACCTTTACCGCACCCTCCCCCACTTTCCTCGGCACACACCATCTGGTCCACAGGCCGGCCAGCCCCGAGGCCTTTCTGCTGAAGGCGACCGGGCCGATACGGCAGAACTTCGCCTTCTCGGCAGAACTACCCGACGAACAAAGGCTGTTCGGCAACTCCGTGCTGCCGTACCACGATCTCCTCTTCCCCGTGGAGTCACTGCGCCAGACCATGCTGTTCGCGGCACGCCGGTACTTCAGGGTGCCGGCGAGCCGCCACCCCGTCGTGACCTCCAGCAGCGCCGAGATCACGCACCTGGACGGCTGGCGCCGCGGCGGCACGCGGGCCGGGATCGCCCTGGAACTCGGGGTCACGCCCCTCGACATCGTGGGCGGTGTGCCGCACGGGCTGGAGTGCGAGGCCGCCGTCTCCATCGACGGCGAGCGCTGCGGCACCGCCTCGGCCCGGCTGGCCTTCCTCGCCCAGGGCATCTACCGCAGCCATCGCGGACTCGGGCGGCGGCAGAGCGAGGAGTCCCTGGCGGCCGGGGACGATGCCCCTGTCTCCCCGGGCCTGCCGCTGCCCGAGCAGGTGGGTCACCGGGACAGCCGTGATGTCCTGGTCGGACTGCCCGAGCACACCGGAGCGGACGGCCATGACGAACTGACCTTCACCGTCGTGCCCGGAGCGGCCGCCGGAACGCGGTCCGAGGCCGGCGCACCGGACGACGTCCCTCCGGCGCTGTTCCTGGAGGTGTCCCGCCAGGTGGGGCTGCTGGCCGCCGCGGAGCTGCGCGGCTTCGTCCCCTCGCACGCCGTGCTGTCCCGCTGGCAGGCCACCTTCCGGGGCTTCGCCGAGCCCGGGCTCCCGCTGCACTGCACGGTGCGGGAGGGGTTGCGCCGCGCGGACGGGCGGGTGTGCCGGGACGCGGCGGGCCGGCCGGTGGTGGAGCTGCGGCTGTCGTTCCACCAGGGCGGCCGGGCCGTGGCGCGGGTCTCCGCGTCCGTGCTGCAGGACTGCTGAGCCGCGCGATGAGATACCGCGTACTCGGTCCCGTACGGATGAACACACGTACGCCGTCCGCGGCCAAGCCGCGATCGGTCCTCGCCACCCTGTTGGTGCGGCACGACACCGTGGTGTCGACCCATACGCTGATCGACGAACTGTGGGGTGCGGAACCACCGCGTACGGCCACCACCACCCTCCAGGTGTACGTGTCCCAGCTCCGCAAGGCCCTCCTGTCGGACACCGGCGAGGCCGAGGCGGCGACGGGCCCGGCGCAGCCCCTGCTGACCCGGGCCCCCGGCTATCTGATGCAGACCGCCCCGGAGGAACTGGACCTGGCCGTCTTCGAGTCGCTGCGGGCCGAGGGCCGGGCCGCGTACGGGCGGCGCGAGTACGAGGCCGCCTCGCGGGCGCTGAGCCACGCGCTCGGGCTGTGGACGGGGCCCGCGCTCTCGGGCATACCGCACGGCCCCTCCCTGGAGACCTCCGCGATCCGGCTGAACGAACTCCGTGCCGAGGTGCTGGAACAGCGGATCTCCGCCGAGCTGCGGCTCGGACGCCACCATGAACTGGTCGGTGAGCTGATGGCGCTGGCCCACGAACATCCGCTGCGCGAGACGCTGCGCTGTCACCTGATGGTGGCGCTCTACCGGGCCGGCCGGCAGTCCGACGCCCTTCAGGTCTATCACCAGGCGCGGCGCTCGCTCGTCGACGAACTGGGGGTGGAGCCCGGGCCGGTGCTGAGCAGACTGCACGAGCGCGTCCTCGCCTCCGACCCGTCGCTGGCCTGGCACGGTGACCCCGAGCCCCGGCCCGTCCCTGGCGGCGGATCCGACGACCGCCCGGCGAACCCGCCGACCGGCTCGCCGACCCGGTACGGCCGGGACGCGCGGCCCGCGGTGTGGCTGCCGCCGGCCGTGGCGGACTTCACCGGACGCGAGGACCAACTGGCCTTCGGTGAGCGGCTGCTGGCGGGCGATCCGTCCGGTGGGAATCGGGTGCTCGTGCTGTCGGGCCGGGCGGGCGCCGGAAAGACGGCGCTGGCCGTGCGGCTCGCTCACCACACCGCCGACCGGTTCCCCGGCGGGCGGGTCATGGTGAGGCTGCGGAACGCCGATGGGCGTGCTGTCGAGCCGAGGGCCGCCATGGCGACCCTGCTGCGACGGCTGGGCGGGCCGCTTGCCACGGGCTCGGGTGCGGGCTCGGGCGGGGACCCGGGTACGGAACCGCTGCCGCCGTCCGAGACGGAGCTCGCGGAACTGCTGCACGAACGCACCAAGGGCCGCGCGATGCTCCTCGTCCTGGACGACGCCGTCTCGGAGGCTCAGGTCCGGCCGGTGCTGTCGGCCGTGCCCGACAGCGCGGTGATCCTGACGAGCCGTCATCGGCTCGGCGCGCTGGAGAGCGTGCGGCACCTGACCCTCGACGTGCTCCCCCTGCGCGAGGCCGAGGCACTGCTCACGGCGTGCGGCGGCCCGCGGATGCGGGACGCCCCCGAGGCGGCGGGAGAGATCGCCCGGCTCTGCGGCCGGCTGCCGCTGGCCCTCCGGGTGGCCGCCGCCGGACTCGCGGCCCACCCGCACTGGACCGCCGCCGGACTCGCCCAGCGGCTGCGGGACGAGCGGACCCGGCTGGCCGCGCTCGCGCTGGGCGATCTCGACGTACGCGGCACTCTGCTGACCGCGTACCACGACATGGGCGAGGAGGCCCGGCGCGCCTTCCGGATCCTCGGGCCGGCCGCGCTGCCCGACTTCGCCCCCTGGACCGCGACCGCGCTGCTCGCGACGGACCCGGCGGAGGCCGAGCGGCTCACCGAGGAGCTGGTGCGGGCCCATCTGCTGGAGGCGCGGCGGCGGCCGGGGCGGCTGGCCCCCGTGCGCTACAGCTTCCCCGCGCTGCTGCGCCCGCTGGCCCTGGAGGTGCTCGCCGAGGAGTCCCCGCAGGAAGGCCCCGCGGCCGTGGAACGGCTGTGCCGTGCCTTCCTGGCCCTGGCCAGGCACGCGGACGCGCGCATGGCGCCCGGCAGGGACCGGCTGGCGTACGAGGCCGGACCCCCGCCCGGGATCTCCCCCGAGGAGGTGGTCGGCAACGCACCGCTGCAGTGGTTCCAGGAGGAGTGCGCGGGCCTGTCGGAGGCGGTGCGGCAGGCGCACGCGGCCGGGTGGTGGCGTCTGTGCTGCTCCCTGGCCTCGGCCGCGGCCGGCTACTACGAGGCGGGCGCCCTGTGGGACACGTGGGAGGCGACGCACGAGCTGGCGCTGGACGCGGCCCGCCGGTCCGGTGACGTCCACGCGGAGGCCGTGACCCTGCGCTCCCTCGGCGACCTGGCCTGGCAGCGCCACCAGGCCGCAGTGGCGACCGAGCGGTACCGTCTCGCCCGGGAGTTGTTCACCCGTCACGGTGACGAGGTGGCGGCGGGCCGCTGTCTGTCCGCCGAGGCGGACGCGCTGCTCGCCCTGGGCCAGGTCGCGCGGGCCGGGCCCGCCTATGCGCGCGCCCTGTCGGTGAGCCGCCCGGCCGACGACGCGCGCGGCTCGGCGGAGTCGCTGCGCGGACTGGCCCTGGTGGCGCAGTGCGAGGGCCGCCACGAGGAGGCCCTCGCCCGCATGGAGGAGTGCGAGAGCGCCGCGCGCTCCGGCGGCGACCACCGCTGGACCGCGTACGCGTCGCGTACGGCGTCCGCCCTGCGCATCGCTCTCGCGGCGGGCGGGCCGGCCGGGGAGTCCTCGGTCCCGCTCGAAGTCCGCCCCGGGGTCTGGCTCTTCCACCCGTCACGACCGGTCGGGCAGGCCGCGTGAGATCCGCCCACCCGGCGCGAAGCTCACGGCGCATCCCTGTGCTCGGCGGCCAAGGGCCGCTGGAGATACACGCGGCAGTCGACGGCCTCACTCATTTCATTCGCATCGACGGCGAGTTGCTCCGCCCACCACCAGTCGTCGCACTCATCGCACCCGGGTACCGGCTCAGGCGCCGGCCGCTGCGGAGCCCGGACGGGGGTAACTTCCCGTAACCGTACGGGCGGCTCCCCGAGTCGCTCGTCGCCTGGTCGTGCCTCCCACTCACTCCCGCCGAAGATCGGACGCAGCCGCCAGCTCCCAGCCTGTCCGGCCACCACGCCCCGGAACTCGGCGAGTCGGCCGACGGCTGCGTCGAGGACCAGCAAACCGACTTCGGGCGGTGTCTCTTCGGGGCATCGTTGCGCGGGACACTTGGATCGATGCAGACCAGGAGGGGACCCCATGCCGGCCAGGAGTTGTCCGACCGTGCGGCAAGTACGACTTGGTATGGAGCTGCGCAAGCTCCGTGAAGCCGTGGCCATATCGGGGAGTTCCGCTACCGCGTTCCTCGGTGGGGAATGTTCTCAGATCAGCCATATCGAGGCGGGCCGATGGGGCGTCAACAGTCAATCGATCCGGCGGCTCGCCGCGCATTACTCCGTGACGGATGCGAAGCTCGTCGACGCGCTCGTGGGCATGGCGGAGGAGCGCGGCAAAGGCTGATGGGAGAAATACCGGGGCGTGCTGCCTCCGGGACTGCTCGACCTCTCGGAGCTTGAGCATCGCGCAGTCAGTTTTCGGGCGGTGGAGATGCTTGCCGTTCCCGGAATCTTCCAGACCGAAGAATACGCGCGTGCGATTTTTGTGAGCGGATCCCCCGGCGTTATCGATGAGGATCTGGATGCGAGGATCGAGCATCGCGTGACTCGGCGGAGAATCTTTGACCGAAATTCTCCGCCAGGATGTGAAGCAATCGTTCACGAGGCCGCTCTGCGCGTGCGCTACGGGAGTCGCAAAATTGTCCGTGCGCAACTTGAGTCGTTGCTGGAGTCGCGTTGTACCAGACCGCGCTGCAGCAGTGCGCCGCCCTTGCCGGGGAGGGCTCCGCCCCAGCCGGGCGCAAGGCATACCGCGCCTATGCTGACCGGATCGCTGCGGCTGCACAGGAATCCTGACCGGGCAGTCGTCGGCCTGCACGGCTTTCCGGGATCGGAGAGGGCATAAGAGGATCAACTGGACCTGCTAGTGTCTCGTGATCCCGTTGGAGTCACCTGAGTCGGTCGTCCTCTATGACCCTGACCAGTAGCTTTGCTTTGTCGGCCAAGGACACAAACAGGATCACACGACACTAGCGTCCGGTTCGGCCCGTCTTGTTCCGAAGCGGGCTGACGGCCCGTCCGATCGGAGTCCTGTTCATGAGCCTCGGCAGCACCAGCCGACCGCAGCCCGCGTCGGCGGCGGGGGCCTTGCGGTTGATTGTCTCGGGTGGTGGAACCGGCGGCCACACCTATCCCGCGCTGACCACGGTGCGGGCGCTGCGGGACCGGCTGGCCGTCAGCGGCCGGGCGCTGGAGGCGCTGTGGGTGGGCACAGCCGGCAGCCTGGAGGAGCGGGTCGCGGCCGCTGAGGGGATCGCGTTCGCCCCGGTCGCCACGGGAAAGGTGCGTCGGTCCAGCAATCCGCTGAAGATGGTGTCGGCGGCGAACGTGCGGGACATGGGGCGGGTGCCGCTGGGCGTAGCGCAGGCGCGGACGGTCTTGGCGCGGTTTCGCCCGGATGTGGTGCTGACCACCGGGGGCTATGCCTGCGTCCCGGTGGGGCTGGCTGCGAAGATGTGCCGTCGCCCGTTGGTGGTCCATGAGCAGACGGTGCGGTTGGGGCTTGCGAACCGGTCCCTGGCCAGGACCGCGACGCGGATCGCGGTGTCCTCGGCCTCCACGCTCCCGCTGCTGCCGGAGCATGTCCGGGTGGCTGCGGTGGTGACGGGCAATCCGGTTCGCCCGGAGGTGCTGAGCGGCCAGGCCGACAAGGCGGTCCAGGTGTTGGGGCTGCATTCCTTCGACCGTGGTCTGCCCACCGTCTATGTCACCGGCGGAGCCCAGGGGTCGGTGCAGATCAACACGCTGGTGCGGGACCTACTGCCGTGGCTCCTGGAGCGCGCCAACGTCGTCCACCAGTGCGGACCCGACAACCTTGCCGCCCTGCGACAGCACACCGCCGGGCTCTCGGTGGACCTGGCCGCGCGGTATCTGCTGACCGGCTACGTGGGCGCGGAGCTTCCGGACGTGCTGGCACTGGCCGATGTGGTGGTCTCCCGCAGCGGGGCGGGCACGATCGCGGAGCTCACCGCGCTGGGCAAGGCGGCCGTGCTGATCCCGCTGGCGAGCTCCGCGGGCAACGAGCAGGCCCACAACGCCGGCCACCTCGACCGGGCCGGGGCGGCTGTCGCGCTGTTGGGGGAGGTCACTGCCGATCAGCTGCAGGCCGCCGTGGCACCGCTGCTGGCTGATCCGGTCCTTCGCGCCGGGATCGGCCAGCAGGCGCGCGCTCAAGGTCGCCCGGACGCGGCTGACCGGCTGGTGGACCTGCTTCTCGCCACGGCCGCCCGGCACGCCGGCTAGGGGCGGACCTGGACCGCCTCGCCGCCGCGCCGCGCCGGGCCAGCGCCTAGGCGGCGAACGGGGATCGGCAGTAGTTGCCCAGGCATACCGTCAGCAGTCGCGTCATGTCCGGCCTCCGGCGCTGAGCGCCCGGCGCAGTGCGGTGGCGACCTGGTCGACGTCGTGCTCGTCCAGGTGCTGGTGGAAGGGCAGGCTGAGGATCTCCCGCCCGAGCTGTTCTGTGACCGGCAGCGGCTGGTGCCAGCGGGCGAACGCGGGCTGCTGGTGGTTGGGCGGGTAGTGCACCCCGACCGCGACGCCCTGGTCCCGCATCGCGTGGAAGACCTCGTCCCGGCCGGGCACGCGGACCTGGCACAGGTGCGGCAGCGAGCGCTCCACGTCCACGTCGACCAGACTCACGCCGTCCAGGCCGGCCAGCGCGTCGCGGTAGGCCGCCCACAGGCGCCTCCGCGCATCCTGGGTCGTGGCGAAGTGGGGCAACTGCGCGAGGCCGATTGCGGCGTTGATGGCAGACAGCTGGTAGCGCCGGCCGACGCCTTCGACCCGGTAGCTGGTCACGATGGCACGCTCGGCCTGGGACTGGACCACGCCCAGCAGCCGGAACCGCCGCAGCTGCTCGGCCTCCTCGCCGGTGCGGGGGATGACCGCACCGCCCTGACCACAGGTCAGGTTCTTGATCGGCCCGAACGAGAAGCACGTCAGCGTGCCCGTCGCGCCGACCCGGCGGACGCCGTCGAAGGAGCCGAAGGCGTGCGCGGCGTCCTCGACCACCGCGATACCGCGCTCGGCCAGGAACCCGCCCAACGGCGCGAGGTCGACCGCCCGGCCGCCGAACAGCACCGGCAGCACCGCCTTGGTTGCGTCGGTGACCGCCTCGCGGACCAGGTCGGCTGTGGTGCACAGGGTGGCCGGGTCGACCTCGACGAACACCGGCTCCGCCCCGGTGGCCAGGATCGCCTGCACAGTCGCGCAGAACGTGAGCGAGGGAACGACGACCTGGTCGCCGGGGCCGACGCCGAGCGAGGACAGAGCGGTGTGCAGGGCGGCGGTGCCGGAGGAGACCGCCACGGCGTCCGGCACGCCGAGGAACGCGGCGACCTGCCGTTCGAACTCCTCGGTCACCTCGGTGTGCCCGTACTGGCCCGTGTCCAACACCTGGGCGACCGCCTGGGCCTCGCCCCCGTACAGGTACGGGCTGGCGTTGCGTGAGGCGTCGGGCCGCGACGAGGTGGTCACGATACCTCCCGGATCGGTCGGATGATCGGTCGGAGCAGTGAGCTGGCCTTGTCCAGGGCCACGGACACATCTGCGGGCGACGGTCCGGCGGCAGTGATCATGCCGATCTTGTGGCCGGACCGGTCATGCGGGTGTACAGGGTCTCCGGGCTGGACGTACAGCTCGATGCCGGTGACACCGGGGACGTTGCGGGCTTCGGCGCCCCCCTCCCACGTGGCCAGTTCGCCTTCCACGTCAAGAGGGGAGCCGAGCAGTTCCACCCCGGCGTGCGCGTTGCGCGTCGGCCTCAGATAAGTGCCGAACGGCTCACCGAGCGCGAGTGCGATGAGCGCGCCCACGACGCTGACACCGTAGGCGGCCTCGTGCAGGCGCGGGATGCTGTCCCCGCTCAGGCGCGGGTTGGCTTCGACGATGCGGCCCTGGCCGTCCTCGCCAAGGACGAGGTCGAAGTTCGCGGGCCCGTTGACGATGCCCAGCGCACTGCACAGACGCTCGGCGACTCCCTCAAGGTGGCGGTGTTCGGCCGGGGAGAGCAGCGCCGTGCTGATCCGCCTGACGACGCTTCTCCCGGCCACAAGGTGTTGATCCTTGATACAGGTCATGACCGACTGGCCGTTGCGGAGGAAGAGGTCGATGGTCAGCTGTCGCCCGTCGAGGAATTCCTCGACGATCACGGTCCGGGAGGCGGAGTAGGCGCGCGCACGGGCGATGGCGGCAGGCAGGGAGTCAGGGTGGGTGACGCGGGTGACACCCTTGCTGCCCGATCCGTCCACCGGCTTGACCGTGAGCGGAAAACGCAACTCTGCCGCCTTCGCGGCGACCTCGCACGCGTCGTCTGACGCGGCCCACCCGTACCCGGCGATACCGCAGGACGCGACGATCCTGTGAAAGGCGGCCTTGTCGAGTCCCGCCAGGGCCGCCTCCGGGTACACGTAGGGCAGGCCGTAGCGCAGGCCCAGGACACGCCAGGTGGGCAGCGCGGCGTCGGTCGCACCCGCCACGATCCCTGCGGGCCGCGTGTCGCCCAGCGCTTCGGCGATGGCACCCGCGTCCCGGGTGGAGACCTCCATGGCCGCGTCGGCGAAGGGGAACGCCGGGGCGTCCGACCGCATATCGACAGCGATGGTCGGGATTCCTCGGCGTCCCGCCTCCTGGTAGAGAGGGATGTGCTCCTCCGATGCGCCGAGCACGAGCAGCGCGTTCAGTGGCCAGTTTTCAGGCATGCTGCGTCTCCTTGCGCAGGAGGGGTGCCCAGCGGTCGGGGTTGCGCCGGTACCAGTCGGCGGTCTGCGCCAGGCCCTGGTCCAGGTCGTGCGCGGGCCGGTAGCCGAGGGCCGCGATCTTGGACCAGTCCATCGCGTAGCGGATGTCGTTGGAGGCCCGGTCGGGGAGGTAGCGCACCCGGTCCCAGCCGACGTCGAACATCGCCAGCAGCCGGGCGGTCAGCTCTGCGCCGGCCAGGTCGGTTCCGCCGCCGATGTTGTAGACCTGGCCCGGGACACCGGAGCGCAGGACCAGGTCGATGCCCTGGCAGTTGTCCTCCACATGGAGCCAGTTGCGCATGTGCTGGCCCTGGCCGTGGAGGGTGACGTCGTGTCCCTTGAGCAGGCGGGTGATGAACAGGGGGATGATCTTCTCCGGGTGCTGGCGCGGCCCGTAGTTGTTGGAGGATCGGGTCACGCACACAGGAACGTCGAACGTCTGGAAGAACGAGAGGGCGACCAGGTCGCTGGCGGCCTTGGACGCCGCGTAGGGGACGCTCGGGCGGAGCGGGAAGTCCTCGGCGGCCTGCCCGCTCTCCAGCGGACCGTAGACCTCGTCGGTGGAGACGTGGACGAAGCGGAGCACCCCGGCGTCGCGGGCGGCGGCCAGCAGCGTGTGGGTGCCCAGCACGTTGGTGGACAGGAAGTTGCCCGCCTCGTAGAAGGACCGGTCCACGTGCGACTCGGCCGCGAAGTGCACGATGGCGGTGTGCTCCCGGGCCAGGACGCCCACCAGCCGGGCGTCCAGGATGTTGCCGGGGACGAACGTCAGCTTCGGCGAGAGCATCGCCTCGCCCAGGTTCTCCAGGCTCCCGGCGTAGGTCAGTGCGTCCAGGACGGTGACCTGGTCGACGGCGTCGGCGGCCAGCAGGCGGCGCACGAAGTGGGAGCCGATGAAGCCGGCCCCGCCGGTCACCAGCACCCGCGACATCGCGGCGGGCTCCGGGCGGGGGACGAGGGGGGCGGGGTTGCCGAGTATGGTCACGGGCGGCCTCCAGGAGGGCGGCGCGCCCAACCGGCGCGCAAGTTCCTTAAGGAACTTTCCCGCTAGTTCCCTAAGGAAGTCAACGCCCTGCGGAGGCTTGGACCAACCCCTTGCGTCACGCCTGGAACTCCCACTCCATCAGGTAACGGGAGGCGTCCAGCGTCATCTCGTTGACCTCCACCGGGACGCCGTCCCGGGCGAAGGCGAACCGCACGATCAGCACCACCGGCGTCCCCGCACCCAGCTCCAGCGCCTGCGCCTCCTCCGGCAGCGGCATCCGCACCCGGACCTGCTCACGGAAGCCCGTCGGCGCCCACCCCAGCTCCGCAAGCCGGGCATAGGTGCCGCCGGGGCCGCTGTCCGCACGGGTGATCGCCGACCCGGCCACCATCGCCGCCGGCAGGTAGGAGGTCGCCAGCATCACCGGAGCCCCCTCCACCAGATAGCGCCGGTCCCGCACCCACACCGCCGCCTCCGCCTCCAGGCCCAGCGCCCCGGCGATGCGGCCGGGGCAGGGCCGTTCGGTCACCGTCGCACGGTCCACGGCCATGGGCCGCTGCTCCAGGTCCGCCTCCCAGATGGAGCGCCCGCTGCCCCACTGCGTCGCCGCCAGCCGCTTGCCCGCCTGCCTGAAGATCGGCCGGAAGGCCCGCACCCGGGTGCCGGAACCGCGTCGCGCTTCCGTCAGCCCTTCCGCTGCCAGTACCGCCAACGCGCGCCGCGCCGTCTCCGCCGCGACCGCGTACTGCTCGACCAGGACGTTCTCGCTCGGGACGGTCGCCCCCGGCGCGAGGTCCCCGTTCAGGATGCGGCGACGCAGGTCATCGGCGATCAGGCGGTACGGCGGGGTAGTCACAGCGCCTCCAAGAACCAGTTCCCTAGGGAAGCAAACGTAGACCACTGCGGCCACACAGTCCTCCGCAGGGCACTGCGCGCTCAGCCCGCAGGAGCCGGCTCCCCACCGTCCCGCGTGCCGGAGCCGACCGTCGCGAGTCCAGGCGGCGGTTCACGTCCAGTTCGAAGCGCCCGTACGGGTTCACATGCGTCCACCACAGCGGGGACAGCGCCCGCCGGTGGCCTCGGTCAGCAGGTCGACCCACTTCGGCTCGGCCAGGACCTGCTGCATCAGCAACGTGTTGACGTGGACGAGACTGCTCTGCAGGAGGTGCAGGGCGAGCATGGAGACCTCCTGCCCCTCCTTGTCGTCGCCGGTCAGGTCGCCGTCCTTGCTGTAGAACAGGTCGGAGTTGGCACTGTTCCAGCTCTCCACGACCTGCAGACCCTCGTGGATCTCCTTGCGCATCTGGGGCGGGTCGTGCGCACGGCGTTCATCTGCGACTACCTCGCGGATGGATGCGCCGTGGGTGTCGGTGTACTGCCGGTCGACCTCCATGTCGGTGCAGTGCCGCAGCACGCCCTCGATCTGCGCGGCGGCGAACCGTGCGCGGCGGCCGGACTCCCCACGCCGAACGAGAAACCCGCCCCTTCGCCTGGACACGGAACGCCGACGAGATCCTCGAACGCCTCGCCGCATATCCTGATCAAATTTCCCGCGCGGGACACCGGACGGGTCATTCAGGCCGCGTCGGATCCGCCTCGCCCAGCGCCGCCAGCAGGGCGTCGACGATGCCGGGGTCCAGTGCCGTGGCCGCCGCCGGGTCCGTCGTGCGGCCGAAGCCGTCGTCGCCGACGGCGACACCGAGGGTGTAGCGGCCGGCGTAGGACTCGGTGCGGAAGGCCCACGCGCCGACCGTGCCGGGGGTGCCGTCGGGGCGCAGCAGGTCCGTGGGGGCCCGGTCCGGGCTGAAGCCGAAGTCGGTGAAGCGGAGCAGCAGGCCGAGACCGATCGCCTTGCTGTAGGCCTCCTTCAGCGTCCACAGGCGGAGCAGGGCGGGGTTGCGTTCCGCGAGGGGCAGGGCCTCGATGCGCTCCGCTTCGTACGGGGTGCACATGTGCCGGACGAGGCCGGAACCGTACAGGACACGGTCGGCGCGCTCGGCGTCGACGCCGATGGCGCCGTCGGTGGCCAGGCCGACCAGCAGCAGGTCGTCGGTGTGGCTGAGGCTGATGTGCACCCCGTCGTAGCCGCGCAGGAAGGGGCGGCCGGTGAGACCGTAGCCGAGTTCGACGGACTCGGGCGGTACGCCGAGCACGGCCGCGGCGGCGGACTTCAGCAGGAGGCGGGAGGCGGCGAACCGGGTACGGACCCGCGGGTGCGTCAGCTCCTGGAAGCGCTGCCAGTCGTGGCCCAGGAGCGTCCGCAGCCGCGGGCCCGTCCCTTCCGGCCGCCAGTCGTCCTCGTGGGCGCAGAGCACGGCGGTCCCGTGCCGTGCCAGGTCAGCGCGTACCCTGCTCCAGTCCGCCGCCGAGGGGCCGGAGATCGTGATCGGCCTCCCGGGGTCCGGGGTCCGGCGCCCAGGTGCCGTCATCGAAGGTCTCCATGGTGTGGTGGAGGTCGGACAGCACGTCGGCCGCGGTCGCGCCGTCGATCACCCGGTGGTCGAAGGTGAGGCCCAGTCGCATCATGGGCGCGGGGACCACGGCACCGTCGCGGACCACCGGACGGTCCACGACGCGGCCCGCGCAGAGGGTCACGGCGGTGCCGCCGGCCGAGTGGAAGCCGTCGACGGCGCGGTGGCCGAGGGAGCTGACGGAGACGGTGCCGAACACACCGGCGCGCCGGACCGGATCGCGCAGCGCGGCGGCGAAGGCGGCTCTGCCGAGCGGCACCGGGAGCCGGCCCAGCGTCCGTACGCCCTTGAACTCGGGCAGTTCGGCGGCCTGTTCGCCCCGGTAGCGGTCGACGCGTTCCTGGATCTCACGCAGGTTCGCGGTCTCCAGGCCGGGAACGAGCGCCGAGAGCACGGTGCGCTCGCCCTCGACGGGCCGGTCCAGGGCGAGTTTGGCGGTGACGCCGTCGAAGCGGACGATGCTCGGGCGGCGCAGCGCTCCGGGCCAGCCGGGCGCCATGACGGCGTTGGCCTCCGGGTGGCGGTCGAGGACGCGCCCGGCCGCGTACAGCAGATAGCTGACGACCGAGTAGCGCCGGCCGGCCGCGCGGGCGGCGGCGCGGTGTGCCTGGACGCCGGTCATGTCGATGTCGGTGTCCAGGTGCACGGGCCGCTGGGCCGCCGCCCACTCCAGGAAGTACAGGGTGTGGCGGCGGCGCCGTACGGCGGTGGTGGTGCTCACCCGGACACCGCCAGCTCGTAGATCTCCTGGAGGCTGCGGGCCTCCAGGACCTTGCCGACGGGGATCCTGCGGCCGACGGCGGTTTCCAGGGCGGTGACGAGCTTGAGAAGGTGGAGCGAGTCCCAGTCGGGGAGTTCGTCGAGGTCGGCGGCGACCTGTCCGGGTGCGAGCGGCATGCCGGTCTCGTCGTCGACGAGCCGGACGTAGTCGTCGAGGGTGAAGCCGCCCGGGGCGGGGACGGGCGCGGTGGTGTCGGTGGTGTCGGTGCTCATATCTTCTCCAGGGCGAAGCCGGCCTTGATCCATTTGCTGGACTCGACGGCGACCGCGAGGGCCCTCTCGCCGCCCGACATCCGTTCCAGCAACTTCTCGATCTGCAGGAAGGGCAGGGCGTTTCCGTTGTTGCCGGTGTCCGCGACGCACGAGACGTCCTTCGCGGTCGGCACGTCGAGTTCCTCGGTGATACGGCGCGTCATCCGGCCGGACAGCTGGGGCGGGAGCAGGTAGTCGAGCTGGTCGGCCTCCCAGTCGAGGTCGCCGAGCATCTCCCAGAGGATCTCGGCCGCCATGACGGGCACGGACTCCTCGATGGCCTTGTAGTCCTCGGTGAGGGCCTGCCGGTCGTCGTACCGGTCGGCGAGCCCGAACCACTCGATGACCTGTCCGGGCTTGCGGCCGAGACCGGTGAAGCGGTTGAGGACGTGGCGCAGCGCGACGCGCTGTCCGCGCGGCTCGTCGGTGAGGACGGCCGCGCCGGCGCCGTCGCCGAACAGGACGTAGTTGACGAGGTCGCCGGGGGCGGCGCCGGAGACGTCACGCTGGAGGTCGAGGTGTTTGCTGCACACGTCGCCGCCGATGACGAGGCCGGTGCGGTACTGGCCGGAGGCGATCATCGACCGGGCGACGCCGAGGGCCTGTACGGCGCCGGCGCAGCCGGACTGGAGCTGGAAGGTGGGGACCTGGTCCAGGCCGAGCTGGTCGGCGACATGGTTGACGGTGGCGGGCATCAGGGTGTCGGGGGTGGCCGTGCCGAGGACGATGAACTCGATCTCGGACGGGTCGGCGCCGGGGGCGGCGAGGGCCCGCTCGGCGGCCTGCGCGCAGAGGTCGGCGAGCGACCAGCGCACCTCGCCGGTGCCGAGGTCGCGGGCGAAGTGCCGCGTCCTGGTGCCGATGAAGACGTCGATCCACTCCTCGTTGATGCCGAGCACCTTGGACAGGGTGGCGTTGTCCACCGGGTCACCGGGCAGAGCGGTGCCGATGGAGGCGAGATAGCTCGTCGGAGCGGTCATGCGGTCCTCTCTTCTTCCATAGGCGCCCGGTTCTCCCCGGTACCGCCCGCGCCCACGCCCACGCCCGCACCCACGCCCGCGCTCCCGGAACCGGGCACCGTCGCGCCGAGTTCACGGAGGAAGGCGACGAGGTCGCCGACGGAGGAGAGCCGGGGCAGCAGGTCCTGGACCGTCAGGGTGCCGATGCCGGCGAGGCGGGCCTCCAGCCGGTTCTTGAGTTCCATGATCATGACGGAGTCGAAGCCAAGGTCCTCGTAGAGCCGGTCGTGCGGGCCGACTCCGGTGTAGCCGCCGACCAGCCGGACGGCGCCGAGGACGGCGTCCGCGACCGGGTCCGCCGGGCCGCCGGGCGGGTCCGGGGTGAGGACGGACACGGGGGCGGTCCCCGGCTCCGGGTGCGGTGCGGACGCCGGGGCCGTCGGTGCGGCGACCGGGCCCGGGGCCCGTACCGAATTCCTCGCCCAGTAGCGGTGCTCCGTGGAGAAAGCGTACGGGGCCAGCGGGTGCGCGACCCGTTCCTCGGGTGGGTACGCGGCGTCCCAGTCGGGGTCGACGCCGCCCCGGTACAGCTCGGCGAGGGCCTCGGCGAGGTCCCGGCCGGCGGACTCGGGGCCGTGCACCGGCAGGACATGGGCCGGGCCCGCGCCCTCGGCGGGCCGGCCGAGGTGGCGTACCAGCCCGGAGAGCACCGGCCGGGGGCCGGTCTCCACGAGGTGGGTCGGGCCCTCGGCGAGCAGCGCGGCGGCGGCGTCCCCGAACAGCACGGTGGCGCCGATGTGTTCGGTCCAGTACGCCGCGTCCATCGCCTCCCCGTCGAGCAGCCGGCCGCGTACGGTCGAGTACAGCGGGATCTCCGGCACTCCCCCGCCGACCTCGGCGGCGATCGTCGCGAAGCGGTCCCGTACGGGCCGCATCAGCGGTGAGTGGAAGGCGTGCGAGACCTGGAGCGGACGGGTGGTGAACCCCTCGGCCGCGAGTTCGGCGCCGATCCGTTCCAGGGCCGCCAGGTCACCGGAGAGCACCGTGGAGGTGGGGCCGTTGACCGCGCCCACGCCGACCAGGGGTTCCCCCTCGATCCGCGCCCGGAGGTCTTCCCGGGACGCCCGGACGGACAGCATGCCGCCGCCCGGGGGGAGTTCCTGCATCAGGGCGCCGCGGGCGGCGACCAGCCGGGCGGCGCCGTCCAGCGGGAGCGCCCCGGCCAGGACGGCGGCGGCGAACTCGCCGACGCTGTGGCCGAGGAGCAGGCCGGGGCGCACCCCGAGTTCCGTGAGGGTCCGGCCGAGGGCGTGGCCGACGGCGAACAGCGCGGGCTGCGTCCACCGGGTGTGGTGGACCGCCTCGTCGCCGGCGAGGAGCAGGTCGCGCACGGACCGCCCCGTGTACGGGAGCAGGGCGGCGTCGGCCTCGTCGAGGAAGTGCCGGTACAGCGGGGACCGTTCGTACAGGGCGGCGGTCATACGGGGGTACTGCGAGCCCTGTCCGGTGAACAGGAACGCGATGCGGGGCCGGGCGGCGGGCCGGCCGGCGAGGCGGGCCAGCAGCTCCGGGTCGGCGGCCGACTCGCGCAGCGCGGCGACGAGTTCACCGGTGTCGGTGGCGGTGGTCGCGAAGCGGTGGCGGTGGCCGGTCTTGACCCGGTTGCCGGCCCTGGCGAGCGGGCCCAGCGGGACGCGGCGGGCCGCGACCGCGTCCGCCTGGACGAGCAGGTTGCGGCGCAGCGCGTCGGCGTCCGGCGCGGTGAGGGTGAAGACCGCGGCGCCGATACCGCCCGGCGCGGCGCCGCTCACCGGCGCGGGAGGGGCGGCGCGGCCGGGCGCGGACTCCAGGACGGCGTGGGCGTTGGTGCCGCCCATGCCGAAGCTGCTGAGGCCGGCGACGGTGGGGCCGGCGGGCAGCCGCAGCGGTGCCTTGAGCAGCCGCAGGCCGTGGTCGCGCAGGGCGAGCCGCTTGCTCTCCTTGGCCGCGAAGCGGCTGGCGGGGACCACCCGGTGGTGCAGGGACAGGGCGACCTTGATCAGTCCGGCGATGCCGGCGGCGCCCTCGGTGTGGCCGAGGTTGCCCTTGACCGAGCCGAGTGCCATGGGCTTGCCGGTCCGGTCGGCGTGGTGGTGGCCGAGTGCCTTGACCTCCATCATGTCGCCGAGCGCGGTGCCGGTGCCGTGGGCCTCGGTGAAGACCACGTCGGAGGGGTCGACCCCGGCCCTGCGGTAGGCGGCGCCGAGCACCTCCTGCTGGGCCCAGCGGCTGGGCGCGGTCAGCCCGTTGCTGCGGCCGTCCTGGTTGACGGCGATGCCCCGGATGACGGCGTAGACGCGCTGGCCGTCGGCGATCGCGTCCCGCAGCCTGCGCAGCACGATCACGCCGACGCCCTCGCCCCGGCCGATGCCGTCCGCCTCGGCGCTGAAGGGCTTGCAGCGCCCGTCGGGGGCGGAGAGCCCGGCCTGGGTGTAGAAGATCGACAGGGCGGGGGTGAGGGCCACGTTGACGCCGCCGACGAGCGCGTGGTCGCACTCCTCGGAGAGCAGGGCGTTCACCGCGAGGTGCGCGGCGACCAGCGAGGAGGAGCAGGCGGTGTCGACGGCGAGGCTGGGGCCCTTCAGGTCGAGGTGGTACGAGATCCGGTTGGCGGTCATGCAGTAGCCGTTGCCGGTGCCGGCCTGGGCGGTGACGTTCGGGTAGTCGGTGAGGTGCAGTTGCGCCCACTCGTTGCCCATGACACCGACGAAGACCCCGGTCCGGGTGGCGGCGAGGTGGCGCGGGGCGATCCCCGCGTCCTCGACGGCCCGCCACGCGGACTGCAGCAGCAGCCGCTGCTGGGGGTCCATGGCGGCCGCCTCGCGCGGCGAGACGGTGAAGAACTCGTTGTCGAAGGCGTCCGGGTCGGCGATGAAGCCGCCCTCGGTGGTGTTGGTGTGTCCTGCCTCCCCGGCTTCGGAGTGGAACTCCTTGGCGTCCCACCGCTGCCGGGGCACCTGCCCCACCCCGTCCGCGCCGCGCATCAGCAGGTCCCAGTAGGCGCCGGTGTCGGGCGCGCCCGGAAATCTGCAGTCGATGCCGACGATGGCCACGGGCTCCATCAAGCGCCGCCGCTCTTCCCGGTCTCCGCGGCGATCTCCGCCATGAGGTGGCCGGCGAGGGCGTGGACGGTCGGGTAGTCCCAGGCGACGGTCGGCTCCACCATGAGGTCGAAGTCGTCCTCGATGTCTCCGCACAGGCTGAGGGCGGCGACGGAGTCGAGGCCGTACTCCGCGAGGGGCACGTCCGGGTCGATCTCGTCGGGCCGCCGCTTGAGGTAGAGGGCGATGCGCTCGGCCAGCCACGTGGTCAGAGACTCGGTGGTGTGTCCGGTGGTCGGAACGGGCATGGTGGACTCCTCGGCGGGGATGAGCGGTTCTCGCCTGCTGTCTCGTGCGGTCGTGATGTCGTGCTGTCGTACGGTCGTGATGGTGTGCTGCTGTGTTGCCGTGCTGTCTGCCGACCGCCGCCGCGGGCGGGGGGATCCGCGGCGGCCGTGCGGGGGTCCGTCAGCCGGTGAGCGGGGTGTCGTACAGGTCGTAGCCGCTGCGCGCGTGGAACCTGCGCAGCACTTCCTCGTGCATCCGGGCGGCCACGGACGCCGGGAGTTCGGCGGGCCGGCGGCCGAGCCGCCGGGCGAGCCGGTGCAGTGCGGCGGCGAGCCAGGCGGGGTCGGCGAGAAACGCGTCGCCGCCGTCGCGGGCCGCCTGCTGCCGGACGCCGATCGCCGAGGCCGCCGCGAGCAGGACGGCGTACCGGTCAGCGAGGGCGAAGGCGGCGGGGCGGGCGAGCGCCGTACGGTCCTCGGGGGCGAGCGCCCGGCCCGCCTCCTGGACCTGCCGCAGCTCGTCCACGAGTTGGAGCGTGAGTTCGTGGACGGCCCGCTCCTCGGGTGCCGCGCCGGGCGGGGTGTCCGCCGCCGCGACGAGTGTGGCGCTGAGCCCGTCCCGTCCGCTCGCCAGGGTGAGCCGGTCGTACGGGATGTCCGGCAGGTCCGCGCGCGGCCGGAAGAGTGCGGCGGGGGCCGGCTGATCGCTGAACCAGGAGCGCCGGGCGAGCCGGGACAGCTGGGGGATGATCGTGGCCTGGCAGGCCGCGGAGCCGGCGTGGCCGAGGCTGAGCACCGGCAGGTCACGGAGGTGCTTCTGGAAGATTCCGTACTCCCCGTCACGGACGTAGAAGCGGGCCCCGAGCACGACGGACAGCTCGCGCATCGCGTCGGTGAGCAGCTTCGGGACGAGGTACTTGGTGGCGGCGGCGAGGACGCCGGCCTGCTCGGGGAGCAGATGCACCGCCCGGGTCGCGGCCAGGGAGAGGCTGTCGCAGGTCAAGAGATCGGTGAAGGCTCCGGACAGGGTGGCCTTGGCATGCGGGATCTCCATGACGGACGTGCGGTAGAGGCGCCGGCCCAGCGCGAAGCGCACCACAGTCCGCAGGGCCGTGTCGGTGGTGCCGACCGCCATGCCGGGGAGCGCGGCCCTGGTGATCTGGAAGGCGCGCAGGGCGGTCTCGACGCCCTTCCCGGTCTCGCCGACGAGGGCCGAGGCGGGCACGGGTGTGTCGTCGAATCGGAGTCCGGACAGATGGCAGCCGCGCACGCCGACGCTGTCGTAGCGGGGCAGTACCCGCCAGGTGTCCGGGTCGAGCCCGTCGCGCTCGACGAGGAGGACGGAGTGGCTGCGGCTGCCGGGTGCGGGGCTGGTGCGGCTGAACAGGACCCAGGCGTCGGCGCGGCCGGCGTTGTTGATGACCTGTTTGGCGCCGTTCAGCAGATAACCGCCGCCCGCCGCGGGGCGGGCCTCGAACTCGTTGCGCACGAAGTCGTTGCCGTGCGCGAGTTCGTGGTACGCGACCGAGATCCTGCCGCCGCCGGTGAGGATCCGGGCGAGGCGTGCGCGCTGTGCGGCGTCCCCGGCGGCCCACACGTTCACGGCGGCCATGAAGGAGGTCACACCGTAACCGAGGCCGAGGGAGACATCGCGGCGGAACACCTGCCGCATGACACGGACCAGGGTGTCGAGCCGCTCCAGCCCGCCGCCCTCGGCGTGCGGCACGAAGTCGGCGCCGAGCCTCAGTTCGTCGAGGGCCCGCTCGCCGGTCCCGGAGAGTTCACCGGCCTCGTCCGCCTCGACCAGCCGGGCGAAGGACAGTTCGTTGCCCTCGTCGGTGGGGTCGCCCAGCCGCCGGTCCACCTCGGCCACGCGGGCCGCGGCCCGTGCCTCCTGCCCCGGTGCCCCGTGGCCGTCCCGTACGGCCCCGGTCTGCGGCTGCGCGTCCTGGGGCTCTGGGCCGATCAGCATGGCGTCCTCTCCGTCGCGTTCTCCGTCGCGTTCTCCGTCGCGCCGACGGCCGCGGCGGGCATCGCGGGCCGCCGCTCGGGGCCCCGCTGCGGCAGCAGCGAGAACAGCCGGCCCGAGGAGCGGGCCGCCCGCAGGGCGCCGAGCAGCTCTTCGTTCGTCTCCGGGCCGGCCGTCGCCGGTTCGCCGAGGCGGACCAGCAGCCGGTCGAGGGCGGCGTGCAGCCACAGGCCGTCGCGCCACAGTGCCCCCGTGTCGGGGTCGTCACGGACGTGGTCGGCGCTCCGCGTCCACAGGCCGGCACAGGCCGCTCCCGCCCAGCACAGGGCGTAGCGGCGCGCGACCTCGAAGGCGGCGGCCGGGACCTCGGTGAGCACGCCCTGGTACTCCGCCATCTCCGCGTGCACCGCCGTGGTGACGGCGAGCAGCCGCCGCGCGGCCCCGGCCACCGGGGCGAGCGCGGGGTCCGCTCCCGACCGCCGGGCGATCTCGTCGACGGAGGCGGCGAGCCCCGCCATGAGGCCGCTGCCGTGCCGGGCGACCAGCGACAGCTTCGCGGGGTCCAGGGGCGGCAGCGGTGCGGCGAGGTCGCAGGCGGCGTCGCCGCCCGCCGTGTCGCCGGTGGCGCGCCGGAAGCCGCGGACCAGTGGACGGAACTGGTTGACCAGGGAGTTGAGGTTGACGAGGGTGTTGCCGTCGAAGAGTCCGACGATGCGGTGGTCGCGCTCGACCTTCTGGAAGCGGCCGTCGGCGTGGACGTCCTTGAGGAAGGCGCGGGCGCCGAGCAGCCCGGTCAGATCGGCGAGGACCTGGTCGGTGCCGGTGGGCAGCAGGTACTTGACGACGGCCGAGGTGACGGCGAGTTCCGCGGTCTGGGTCTGTACGGCGCGGGCGGCGACCAGCGCGACCGCCTCGTGCAGCAGTACGTCGGCGGCGGCACCGGCCAGCACGTGTCCGGCCTGCGGGAGGTCGATCAGCCGCCGGCCGTACAGCTCGCGCTCCTCGGCGAAGTCCAGGCCGAGCCGCAGCCCGTGGTCGGCGGCGCCGAGCGACAGGGCCGCGCACATGGTGCGGGTGAGCTGGAGCGCCTTCAGCACGATCTCCAGCCCGGCGCCCTCCGTACCGACGAGGGCGCCACGCGGCACCCGGGCGCCGTCGAAGGCGATGCCGGAGATGTCGGCGCCGCGGATGCCGTGGGTGGGGATCTTCGGGAGGTGGCGGTAGGTGGTCCCGTCGAGTTCGCGCTTGTCCACGAGGAGGACGCTGAAGCCGCGCGGGCCCCCGTCCGGGCGGGTGCGGGTCAGCAGCGACAGCACCGACCCCCGGGTGGCGTTGTTGATCAGCCACTTCTCGCCGCTGACCACCCAGTGGTCCGGGGTGTCCGCCGCGCTCCCGTCGGTGCGCACGTCGTTGGCCAGCAGGTCGCTGCCGTGGGCGCGTTCGGTGAGCCCGAGGGCGACCGGGACCCCGGCCATGATGTCGGCGCCGAGCCGGGCGCCCTGCTCCGGTGAGCCCGCCACCCATACGCAGACCCCGCCGAGGTAGGTCTTGCCGTGGCCGATGGCGCAGGTCAGATCGCGGCGGGCGACGGTGCGGACGAGTTGGAGCACCTGCTCGTAGTCGCGCAGCCTGCCGCCGTACGCGACCGGTACGTACTCGGCGGGCAGGCCCCACTCCTGGAAGCGGTGGCAGATGTCGTCGGGAAACTCTTCCCTGTCGTCGAGTTCCGCGCACCGCGCGTAGGAGAAGACCTCGCCGGGGTCGTCGGGGTCGCCGAGGAAGTGGTCGAACTCCTCCGCGAGCCGGTAGGGCGGGTGTTCCACGTCAGACCACCGGTTCCAGGGACTCAGCGGCGGAGGCGCTGTCCTCGCCGGTGGCGATCAGTTCGCGGACGGCCGGCTCCAGGATCTCGTACAGCGGGGTGATCCCGCCCTCCAGGAACAGCTTGCGCATCAGGGTGCGCTGGATCTTGCCGCTGGTGGTCTTGCGGATGGTTCCGGGGCGTACGAGCAGGATGTTGCCGACCGGGACGCTGAACTCCCTGCCGATGAGGCTCTGGACGCCGGAGGCGACGGTGTGCAGGTCGGTGGAGACACTGCCGGGGCGGACCTCCTGGACGGCCACCAGGTGCTCCCGGTCGGTCTCGACGGCGAAGACGGCGCCCGCGCCGGCGCCGAGGGACTTGTCCGTGGACTGGACGGCGCGTTCGACGTCCTGCGGGTAGAGGTTGCGGCCCGCGAGGATGACCAGTTCCTTCAGCCGGCCGGTGACATACAGCTCTCCGTCGTGGAGTGCGCCGAGGTCGCCGGTGCGCAGCCAGCCGCCGTCCTGCCCACCCGGCCCGTCCACCCCGTCCGTGCCGCCGGAGATCGCCGCGTCGAATATCTCCTTGTTGGTCTCCGGCCGCTTCCAGTAGCCGGAGGCGACACTGTCGCCCTTGAGCCAGATCTCGCCGATCTGTCCCCCGGACTTCTCGACCCGGCTCTCCGGGTCGACGACGCGGACCTCGAAGTCCCGCGCGATCCCGCTGCTGACGAGGGAGCGCGTGGCGGCGTCCGCGCGCGGGCCGGCCAGTCCCCCGCGCTCCAGGGCCTCCGCGTCGACATCGATCACGCGGGCGGCGGCGGTCCGCGGGATGCCGGTGACCAGCAGGGTCGTCTCGGCCATGCCGTAACAGGGGAACATGGCCTCGGGGCGGAATCCCGCGGGCGCGAAGCGCTCGGTGAAGGCCCGGACCGTCTCGGCCCTGACCGGTTCCGCGCCGTTGCAGGCGGTGGTCCAGGAGGACAGGTCGAGCGTCTCCAGCTGTGCGTCGGTGACCCTGCGCACGCACAGGTCGTACGCGAAGTTGGGGCCGCCGCCCGTCGTCATTCCGTAGTCGCCGATCATCTTCAGCCAGCGGTAGGGGCGCTTGAGGAAGGTGAAGGGGGCCATCAGGACGCCCTGGGCGCCGAGGTAGAGCGGGTGCAGGATGTGCCCGATCAGGCCCATGTCGTGGTAGAAGGGCAGCCAGCCGCCGCACACGCTGTCCGGGCCGGTGCCGATCGACCGCTGGATCGCCGCCTCGTTGGCGAGCAGGTTACGGTGCGAGACCACGACGCCCTTGGGCTCGCTGGTCGAGCCGGAGGTGTACTGGAGGAACGCCAGGCTCTCCGGGGTGAGGGAGGGCGTGCGCCAGGCGGCGGCGTCGCCCTCGGCGGGATCGTCGGTGGCCAGGCACGCCACGTCGGTGAAGCCCTCCGCGGCCAGCCAGGCGGAGATCGCGGGGGCGTTGGCCGAGTCGGTGAGCACGGCGCACGCCTCGGCGTCGCGCAGGATGCCGGAGATCCGGGCGAAGTGCTGGCCCTGTTCGGTGGGCAGCGGTCCCGGCACGGCCACGGCACCGGCGTACAGGCAGGCGGTGAACGCCTTGATGAAGTCCAGGCCCGCCGGATAGAGCAGCAGGACCTGGCGGTTCGCGGCCTTCCGCTCCTGGAGCCAGGACGCGATCCGGCGCGCCTCGTGGCCGAGCCCGGCGGAGGTGAGGTGCTGCGGCACCGAGCCGCGGGCGTCGTCGGGCAGGAAGACGAAGGCATCCGCGTCGTCGCGGGCTTCGGTGCGTTCCAGAACCAGTTCCGTGAAGGTTCGGAAGTTCGTCAACGTCTTTCTCCGACCTCTCCGAGTTCCGCTGGCGTGGCGCCGGCACGGGTTGCTCTGACATCACCATCGTTGTCCGGGGCGCTAAGGAAACGCTTGTGCGTTTCCCGGCGCCCGGTGCGGGGCTCAGGTCATCCGGTGCCGCCGCCGATGGCCGCGTCGAGGGTCACATGTCCGGGCGCCTCGGGCAGCCGGGTGAGCGGGTGCCTGAACTCGACCGTGCCGTCCGCCGATTCGTCACCCCGCTCGAAGCCGAGCGACGGGTAGAAGCCGCGCATCTTGTGGTTCTTGGCGGTGGGCCGGTAGCTCGCGCGTACCTCGGCCGCGCCCGACTCCACGGCGTGCTCCAGCAGCGCGGCGATGGTGGCCTGCTCGATACCGCGGGCGAAGACCCGGCAGCTGAGCAGCATGTTGTCGATGCGCAGGGCCTCGTCCTCCCGGTGCGCGAAGAGGGCGCCGACGACCCCGTTGTCGCCGAAGCGGTCGCGGGAACGTACGGCCAGCACCAGGTGGTCCGGCGAGTCGAGCCGTTCGCGGACGTCGGGCACCTGGAGCCGGCGGGTGGTGAGGTTGAACTGGTTGGTGCGCAGGGTGATCTGGGCGACCCGGGCCACCTCGTGGTCACGTACCGGGGTGATCTCGACGGACACGTCGAGGGCGCGCAGGTACTCCTCCATCGAGCCGGTGCTCCCCCGGAGGTCCTGCCGCTCCGCCTCCTGGCGGTACTGGACGGCGCGGGCCCGGTCCTCGGTGGTCAGTTCCCGTACGTCGAACCAGCCGTCGGCGAGCAGCCGGTCGATGTGCAGCGCCGGTTCCTCGTCGAGCCCGATCACGGCGACCCCGGGGAGCGAGGCGGCGACGAGGCCGCGTTCGAAGGGCGAGTCGTCGGCGAAGACGAAGCTGTCGGTGCCGAGATTGAGCCGGTCCGCGATGTCGCGGATGTTGCCGTCCTTGGGCTCCCAGTTGGCGCTGATCCGGACGAAGTCTGCCTCGCGCAGGATCATGTCGGGGTGGTCGCGGAGCACGTCCAGCACCGGCTCCCGGTCGTTCTTGCTGCACACCGCGAGCAGGACGCCCTGGCCGCCGATCTGCTTGGCCACCCGCTGGAACCGGCCGAAGGCCTCACCGCGGTAGGTGGTGGCGGCGGCGATGCCGTCGGGTCCGTCGTCGCCGAGAATGCCGTCCCAGAGGGTGTGGTCGAGGTCGAGGACGAGCACTTTCTTGGCCCCGCCGCGCAGCGTCCGCAGCAGATGGCCCGCCTGGCGCGCGTACCGGGCGAGCACCTCCTCCCCCAGGTGCACCTTGGCGTAGGCGGCGAGCCGCGGGTCGCGGACCGGTCCGCCCTCGGCGATCAGCGGCTCCAGGTCGACGACGTGCAGCCGCGGGTGCGCGGCGGCGAGCCGCAGCAGACCCACGTTGAACTCCCGCCAGATGATGGAGAGTTCGGTGCGCGACCGGTGGTCGACCAGCTGCTGGGTGTGCTGGGACAGCAGCGGCAGGGTGTTGAGTACGAGCGTCCCGGTGCCGTGCTCGTCGTAGCGGGCGGCGAGCCCGTCGAGGAGGTCGAGTTTCTCCGCGACGGTCCGGGCGACGTCCTCCGTCCCCCAGGGCAGCGGCAGTTCGTCGAAGACGATCTGGGCGTCGAGGAGGCAGAGGGCGAGTTCGGTGCCGGGGGCGTACAGGTCGCTGCCGGTGTCCTGGAGGTCGCGCAGCCACCCGTCGTGGTCGCCGACGCGTACGCGCAGCGGGATGCCGTGGCGGGCGAGTTCCGCGTGGAGCGGCGCGGTCAGCCCGTCGAGGGTGCCGTGTCCCGTGACGGCGACGGTGGCGGGTACGACGCCGGGGTGACGCTCCGCGATCTCCTCGGGGGCGACCTTGGCGAGCAGCCGGCCCGCGCGGGACAGCCGGGCCAACCCGTCGTCCAGCTGCGCGAGTTCGGCGAGCAGCGCGGGCACCGCCGGGTACTCGGCGGCGAGCCGCCGCTCACCGTGGAGCGCGCGCAGTCGGTCGAGGGGGCCGACGGGGCCGGTGCGCTCGGGATCGGACGTCGTCACAGCTGTGCTCACGGTCGGTGCGCCTCTCTGCGGGGGCGGGCGGGCGCTTGGGAGCTTGCGCCCGGACCCTAAAGACGGGCTTGCGCCCGGGGGCGCGCCTGCCCGCGTGGCCCGGGCGCCGATCGCGACGGGGGCCGCGCGCCGACCGCGGCGGGGGCCGCCCGCAAGAGCTGCTTTAGGCCGGCTGCGGACCATCGGTCGATGACGACTCCTTACTGTCCTTCTGAAAGGCAGCCTGACGATGACAACTGAGCTGACCGCGGACGTGTGTGTGGTCGGAGGAGGCCCGGCGGGACTCACGCTGGCCGTCGAGCTCGCCAAGCGTTCGGTCTCGGTGGTGGTCCTGGAGCAGAGCGGTCACTTCGACCGGTCGTTCCGGGGCGAGTCGGTCTCTCCGGACTCGGTGTGGCTGCTCGACGGGCTGGGTGTCCTCGGCCGCCTGGACGGCGCCTACCGGCAGATGCACGGCATGGAGATCGTCGACTCCGGCAGCACGGTGCTGCGCGCCGACTTCCGCCGCTTCCCGTACCCGCACCCCTACCCCGTGGAGATGCCCCAGCCGGCGCTGCTCTCGGCCCTGACGGGCCTCGGACAGGAGGAACACCCGGAGCACTTCACCCTGGTGCGCCGGGCGACCGCCACCCGTCTGCTGCGCGCGGGCGGCGAGAGCGGTCCGGTCACGGGGGTGGTGGCCCGCACCCAGGAGGGGGAACTGACCGTACACGCGGCGCTCACCGTGGCGGCGGACGGCCGGTTCAGCAAGGTCCGTGAGATGTCGGGCCTGCCGTACACGAAGCTGCCGCTCGACCGTGACGTGGTGTGGCTGAAGCTGCCGTTCCCGTCCGAGTGGGACGACCGTACGTATCGCATCCGGATCCGCGGCGACCAGCACGGGCTGTTCATCCCGACCCACCCGGACAGTGTGCGCGTCGGTTTCAACATCCCCAAGGGCGGGCTGCGGGAGCTGCGCGCCCAAGGTCTGCCCTCGCTGTACGAGCGGCTGGACCGGCTCGCTCCGGAGCTGGCCGACGCGGTGCGCGGTGAGATCCGCTCCTGGTCCGACACCTCGATGCTGGACATCTTCACCACGACGGTGCCGCGCTGGTCCATGCCGGGCCTGGTCCTGATCGGCGACGCGGCACACACGCTGACCCCGATCCTCGGACAGGGCGTCAATCACGCGATCATCGACGCGGTGACGCTGGCCCCGCTGGTGCGTGACGCCCTTGACGCAGGTGGGGACGAGGCGGCGCTGGCACGGGCGGGCGTCGAGTTCCAGCGGGTGCGGGAGGAGTCGGTGGCCACGTCGCGCGGTCTGCAGCTGCGGCAGGAGCGGCTGTTCGCGCTGCACGGCGTCGGCGGTGCCGGCCGCCGCTCGCTGTACCGGGTGGTCGACCGGAGCCAGAAGCTGAAGGAACGGGTGCTGGCCGGCGCGTACTTCCAACTGCAGAAGCCGGGGCCGCATGTCGTGGCGGCGCAGTCCTCCGGACCCACCCGGGTGTGACGCGCGTGTCCGCGGACCCGGTGCGGTTCCGCGGACGGCACAGCGAGGCCCCGGCCCGCACGTTCCCGTGC
>NZ_JBHURV010000067.1:0-31991 GCF_042673865.1 Streptomyces sp. NPDC056987 | reverse complement strand
GGTCCCTACGGGCTGCGCCCGTAGCAGCGAACCGGATTGCTGCGCAATCCGGACGCTCCCGCTCCGCGTGAGCGGATGCGGCTCGCTCCGCTCACCGCCCGGCGGCACGCGCTCCGCGCGCACCACCAACCACAGGGCGGGCGGCCCGCGTTGCGGGCCGGGGCCGGCCTCCGGCCGACCCGTAGCCTCCGCCGCGCTCCAGCCACACGGAACGCGGCAGCAGCGGCCGTGAGGGCAGGCGTGCCACGCTCCGCGCGGCCCACCCACGGGTCTTGAGGCCCGAGCAGCAGCAAGGGGAGGGATGGTGACGGTCCGTCGGGCGGGTGACGAGTCGAACGGAGGTCTGGGAAGGGGAAGGTGGGCGATGCGGCAGTGTGCTTCAAAGATAACAGTTAGCTCAGGTCTGGAATGAATGCGGACCACCACTGACCAGGAAAAAGCGGGTCACGGGTTAGCTCGCAGATGTAGAAAGTTCGGAATAGAGAAAGGCCGGAGGATCGCGAAATGCGAGCCCCGGAGATGGTGGAGGAAAACGGCGGTAAATGCGACTTGGTAAATCTGCTCAGCCGAATTGCCGGGCCACATCGGTGAAGATGAGCCCGGATCGGGGATGCGCAGGCCCGCAGGACGCCAAGGGTCCAGCGAGCGGGGCGTCATGGTGGCCAGCCCTCACGCGCGCGAGGGGGTCGGTTGAGCCTACGGATAGGTGCGTATAGAGGGAACACGCATCGTCGCAGGTCAGAGGCCATGCCATGTATCAATCGAGGCTATTTGAGTGTCAGATCGGGACGCATCTTTCCCCTGGAGGGGAAACGCTGGCCGGTCTGGATCGCGGGTCCGGTCGGCGTGGCGGGTTCCCCTGGAGGGGAAATGGTCGCTACGGTCAGGCCGCGTACATCGTTCCCCTCTAGGGGAAATCCCAAGGTGAGGAGCGGTATGAGCCGAGCAAGGCCAGCGGTCAACACCAGCACGGGCGAGTACGTCCAGCTGGAGCTGCTGAAGGAGGACGACAAGCCGTACGACTGGAGCGGCGGTGGGCGGCACGTCAACGCCAGCAAGAAGCTGGGCGCCGGGCTGTGGAAGAAGGGCAGCGGCTACACCAAGAACGACAAGCTGGTCTACGGCTACTACCTGTTCAACGCGCCGCCCGGGGATGGGCCGCTGCGCATGAGCTTCCGCGAGATCGGCAACGACCTGGAGTTGCGTCCGAACGCGGTGAGCAGGTCCGTGGGTAACCTCAACAGGGGAGGCTTCCTCTTGGAGGCCGAGCAGGTGGGCCGGGTGAAGTTCTACAAGCTGAACTCCCGGGCCGCCTTCGACGGCTCCTCGGGGCAGCAGCGCAGGGCCACGCAGCACGCCCGACACCCTGTGACCACGTGCCCGCCGGAGAAGAAGGAGAAGGAAGCGTCATGACGTCCCCGATCGCCGAGTCGTTCGCGCCGCGCTTCATGGAGGCCGGCGACCTCAACAACCTCCTACTGCGGTCGCAGCTCAAGCAGGGCGCGGACCTGAAGGTCCTGATGTACTACGCCACCGCGGTTCCGGTCGGGGAGCCCGTGCGCAGCACCGCCACGGACATCGGCAAGCTGGTCGGCCTGAGCACCACCAGCGCCTCGCGGAGCATCGGCCGGCTTGTCGAGAACGGCTGGCTGACGCTCGCGTACACGGCCGTCGGGGTGAAGTTCTACCGCCTGGGCTCCAAGGCCACCGGTCAGCCGGCGCCCACCGAGCCCGAGGATGACGACGCGCCCCTGGCGACAGTCCGGCAGCTCCACGCCTCATAACCCACCCGTTCGCACGGCGGCGCTGCACCTCACGGTGCGGCGCCGCTTCTGCGTGCGCGCAGGGCGATACATCGTTCCCCTGGGCGGGAAACCAGCAGGTCGGCAGCCCCTCCCCGAGCGGGAGTTTGTCCCCGTGGGGGTGGCCAAAGGGGCCGAGTTTGTCCACGCAGACGTGGAACAACGTTCCCCTGGAGGGGAAAACCGCAGGTGAAGGCCCATCCGCGTGGTGTCGGCGGCAACACCACCGCTGCGGACCGCGCCAGCTCACGGAACCGCTGCAGAGTCCCGTGAACATCGTTCCCCTGGAGGGGAAACCGGGCTTCAGGTCGGGGAGCGGTACCTCGTCCCGCGCGTGGGACGCGTATGTCAGCTACGCGCACACGGTTCCCGCGGGCGGGAAACACGCAGGTCATAGCCCCACGAAAAGAATCACGAGCGGACCCCCTTGCACCCTCCATCTGTATTAAGTTCAATACACGTATTGAGTTTCATACAGGGGAGGAACCCACCGTGTTAGTCACCCTCGTCACCGCCGCCCTCGCCATCGTCGGCACCCTGCTCGGCTCGATCGTCAGCGGCCGCTTCCAGGAGCGCGCCGCCGAACGGTCCGTCCGCGTCAGCCACGGCGAGGCGATCCGCCGCGACCGCCTGGAGGCCGGCTCCGAGCGGATCGAGGCCCTGCGCGGCGAGAGCCACATGACCCGGTCCGCCGTCACCCGGCCGCTGGTCGCGCTGCGGGTGCTCATCGAGGACCAGGCGGTGCGCGCCGCGGCCGACGAGATGGTCACGCTGACGTACGCGCTGCGCGACGCCTACGCCACCACCGAGGCCCTGACCGCCGCCCGTGAGGCCGCGAAGGGCGCCCACGACCGGTTCGTCGACGTCGCCGCCGGCTACCTCAGCCGGACCGCCTGAACCCCCGCCACCGAGACAGGAGCCCGTCATGGAGCGCACGTCCACGGAGATCGTGAAGGCCGCCGACATCAACGCCATCGAGACCAGCGCCGACCGGGGCGCCGTCGACAGCGAGCTCGCGTGCCTGGCCCCGGCGGCGGCCGCCGCGCTCGGGCTGCTCGCCGACGCCATCAAGCGGGGCACCGCCGACCGCGAGAGCGTCGTCCAGGCCCTGAAGGAGGCCGCCGTCCACGAGCGGTTCGCCGACGTCCTGGCGGCCGCCTCCGAGAACGTGATGGACGAGACCGAGGACCCGTACGACTTCGACGCCCGCCTGGACGCCGACAACCTCTCCGGCGCGGCCTCCGAGGTCCGCAACCTCTTCCGCTGGCTGTAGACCACCCGCCCGCCGAACGATCCACCCGAGGAAGGAGACCGCGGTGAGCACCGATCCCGCGCACCCCGACCACCAGGAGCAGCTCCTGGTCCCGCTCGCCGCCGAGGACGTCGCCGCGCTCGGCAACGACGGCGAGCAGCTGGCCGCGCTGTTCGCCACAGCGCTGCACGGCCTGGCGCTGCTGCGTACGGGCCGGGCGAGCGCCGCGGAGCTCGCGGCCGCCATCGAGGGCACCACAGGGCTGCTGGAGCGCCTGGAGGCCGTGCGGGACGCCTCGCTGCGCCTGCCGGCGGCCAAAGGCGTCTCGCACGGCGACCTGGCCAAGGCGATGCACCTGGAGAGCCGGGCGACCGCGCAGTCCCGCCGTCGCACCCTGCTGAAGAAGCCGGTGAGCGACCTGGAGCGATGGGCCACCGGCACCACGGACTGACCGGATACAGCGGGCCGTGCAGCAGCCGAACGACCGTTTGCTGCCCCGCGTGCTGCCCCGGGGTAGCACGGCCTGCTACCCCGGGGCAGCACCCTTGCGGCGCCTGGGGCCGGCCTTCGAATGTCATCGCTCTCCGGTACCCAGATCACCGACAGCAGCACCTCGTACAGCAAGCACAACAGCGCCCCGGACCCGAGCGGATCCGGGGCGCTGCTGCTGTGATCAGGCTTCGACGTACGCGACGATCGTGCTCTGCGGGGCGCAGGGCCGGCGCTTCCGGTGTCTCGTGCCAACCGACGTTGATCACGTGCCACAGAGGGCTGACGGACCGCCTTTTGTGCCACGGAAGGACGATCACCCAGGTCAGGACGCTGCACGGCGAGCACATTCGACACCAGCACCCGCTTCCAAGATGCGGTGCGGCATCTGGGTCCTGCGCGAGCGACCGACGGCGCTGCCCAGTGCCGGACTACCCCTCAGCCCCTGACCTGCGCGGTCATCCCTAGCTGTCACAAAGCACTGTCGATCATCCATAGCTGACAATCGATCGCTGTTGGCTGGCACAGGTCATCCGGCTCGATGCCGTCCGACACGGAACGTGATCACCGGCCGGTGGGGTGTCACGCTGTCGCGGCTGTCACGTGGAAACGGCCCCGAGGGGGTTTCCGGGCCGTTTCCACGCCTATATGTACGATTTGACGGGTTTTCACGCGTGGGCTGTCACGCGGTCTTCCGGCAACGTGACAGGGGGCGTGACAGGCAGCGTGACAACTGACTATCACCCTCGGTGAGCGTGACAATCGGTTGTCAGGTCTGAGGGGGCCAGACGTGCGGGCCGGTGCACTGCCCGCAGGCGGCGCAGCCGGCGCACTCCTGGCAGAACTGGCGCGGGAGACGCGGGCACTCGCAGATCGGGTTGTAGTCGGGGTCGTCGTCAATGGGGTAGAGCGTCTCGCCGAAGGGCGGCTCGGTCCAGGCGATGACGGAGCCGTCGGCGAGCAGGTCCTCGTAGTGGTGGCCGATCTCGCTGTGCTCGCTCCAGGCGGCCACCACCACCTCGTCCGCCGCGCTCACGACGTGCCGCCCTTCACCGCGGCCGTGTTGTCGAGCCACGCGGCGAGCGCGGTCGTGGCGGCCGGGTCAGCCTGGGCGAGGCGCCCGACGAACTCGAGGTTGCCGTCGACCGGGGCGCCGGTGCGGGCGAGGGCGGCGAGCAGCGCGGCGTGGGCGCGCACCGGAACGGGCAGCGAGCCGACGGCGGCCGTGCGGGAGGCCGGGTCGGCGTAGTGGCCGGACTGGTCGGCGAGGGAGCGGGCGAGCCAGGCGTCGACCTTCGCGACGCGGTAGTCGCGGTTCTCGTCCAGGAGCTCGCGGGCGGCTTCGTCCCCGGCCTGGCTGGGCACGCTGCGATCGAGTCGGCCGGCCCCGCCCAGCCGGGCGAGTTCTTCGGCCCGGTCGGCCACCCGCTGCTGCTCCTGGCGGTACTGCTGCTCGGCTTCCTCGCGGCGCCGGTCTTCGGCGAGATCCTCCTGGGCGACCGCGTCGGCGTCCGGGTCGTACGGGCCGCCGGTCGCGGCGAGCAGCTGCACGACGCGCTGCCACTCCGCGAGCTCTGCTGCACGGCGGCCGCCGTCGTCGGCCGCGGATTCGTCGCGGCGGTCCAGGTGCGCCTGCTGTTCCGCTGCTTCGAGCCCGGCCACCGCCTCGCTGTGTGTCATGCCTCGTGCGCGTCGCCGTACCGAGGACCGGCCGACCTTCGCGTAGTCGATCGGCGTGCGCGCGGCGCGGCCGCGCGCCTCGGGGACACGGCGCGGCCGCCACCCGTCGGACGTGTTCATCAGGACTCGCTTTCACCTCGGATATGGAAATGAGGGCCCTCCGGTAATGCGGTTCGGTGAGCCGGTCACCCAGGTCTACAGCACGCTCGAATTCCGCGCTGCTAAAACCGGATGTTCAACCACTCCACGTCCGCGAATTTCACCTCCAGGCCCGCACGGCCGCCACCGCCTTGACGGAAATAGGCGTCCGCGATGGCCTCCGCGACCGCGTCATGCAGAGCGCTCTGCGTCGCACCCTCCTCCTGCGCGGCGTAGATCGCGGCCGCGTGGGAGGCGCTGACAAACACGCTGATGTCCCGCACCCGGCCCGCGTCTGAGGTGCCCTCCAGACCGAAGCCGAAGTAGGCCCGGCAGGAGATGAACAGGCCGCCCGAGGACGCCGCGCGCTGCCTCGCCTGCGCCCTGACCTGCGGTTGCCACTCCGACTCGGTCTCCCGCACCAGAGCGGCCCGGAGGCGCTTGTTCGGCTTGGTGGAGGCGCCCGAGAGGTAGCGCTGCACCGTCTTGCGGGAGACGCCCAGCCGCTCCGCCATGCTCTTGGTGGAGCCCTTCTCCCGCGTGCGAAGGAATTTCATCTGGGCTCGCGGAGATTTCGGTGCGGGCCGGGTGAACAGGGCGCGCTCCGCGCGGGCGAGGCCCTCCATGAGCTTGGAGCGCGTCCGGGCCGCCTGCTGTGCCTTCTCTTCCTCAGTCATGGGGGTAGCTCACAGCTGCGGACCTGTGGACAGAGACCGCCGACGACGGGCCGTCCGTGCGGCTGAGCTCCACCCCTGCGGGTGACGCGCCCTGGTGGGCGTCGGGACCTGGCCGCTACGTTCCCATGGACTTGATGATCGAGGGGGAGGGCCAAGGGATGAGCGAGCGCGGCGCGTTACGAGGTCTGCGGGTCTTGATGTGGGTAATCATCGCGATCGAGGTGCCCGTGTACCTGGTGTGGCTGGTCCAGGTCGGCTACCTCACCGGGCAGGAGCTGCCCCGCGGCGACATCGGACGGTGGGCGCCGCCGGTGCTGCTGCCGCCGGCGGCCGTACTGTTCTGCGTGATGGCGGGCTGGACGTGGTGGCTGAGCGTGGTGGCCGGCACCCGGTCTTCGCTGCGGGAGCGGTGGATCGTCGCCTCGCTGGTGTTCGTCGCCGCCTTCTCGGTGTTCTGCGGGGTGGCCTCTGTCGACGACCCCTCGGTGTCGGTGGGCCTGCTGAGCGCCGCCGTGACCGGACTCGGCATGACCGGGCTGTTCTTCATCCCGGCCGCCGCCTCCCGCCAGCTGCCCGAGGTCATCCGCTGGCGCTCCCGTCGTACGGCGGCCGCGCCCGGCGAGGCGGACCCGGGCCCCCAGTAGGCCCGGCCGTCCGATTGCCCGGGGAGCGGTGCGGCGGGCATGCTGCGCGTTCGGCGAGAAGAAGGGGAGAGCGTGTCCGAAGACGACATCACCACGGCGGCGGAAGCGTCGCTCAGGAGGGCCGTGGAGCAGCTGTGCGGCGGACGGGACGGGGGACGGCAGCAAAGCTGCCCAGAAGGCCGTCCAGGCGCTTGCTGACGGCTCTGGGAAGGTATGGACGCCCGAGCAGGAGACGCAGATCAGGGCCATGGTGGAGCAGATCCGCAAGCTGCGGGACCTGAACCGGCCGGGCGGGAGCTGGTGGCGTCGGCGCCGCGAGTGGCGGGCCCGGGAACGGCTGGTCGACATGATGATGGCCAGCGGCCCGGAGCTCCTGAACGAGGCGGAACTGCGTCACTGGAAGAGCCACGCGATGGTGGAGCTGCTGCTGAAGTTCACCGACAGCCCGATGAAGAAGGACGACACGGTGAAGGCGCTCACCCGGATGGAGACGGTGAACGCCGTGACGTACGAGGACTACCAGCGGGCCAAGAAGGCGCTCGCCGAGAAGGAGGCCGCCGCCAGCTGACCCGGCGGCGGCATACGGGAGGGGCCCCGAACCGGCGCGCGGTTCGGGGCCCCTCGTCTCGGGCGGGTGATCACAGCTCGATTTCGAGCCGCTCCACGTCGGTGAACTCCACGCCCAGGCCGTGGGCCCGGGAGTTGTTCGCCCGGAAGTACATCCGGGCCAGGCCGTCGGCGGCGATCTGCAGGAGCTGGTCCTCGGTGGCGCCCTGCTCGCGGGCGCTGAACAACTGGTCGGCGTACTGGGGCGGCAGGGCCTGGGTGATGTCGCGGATCCGGGCGTCGTCGGTCGTGCCGCCGGCGGCCTCGAAGCCGAAGCGGGCCCGGGTGGAGACGACCAGCCCGCCCGTGGACGCCGCCTTCTTCCTCGCCTTCGCGCGGATCTGCGGCTGCCACCTCTTCTTCACCTCGCGCTCCAGGCGGCCGCGCAGGTCCTGGCGGGGCCGCTTCAGCTTGCCCGACACGTACCGCTCCACGGTGCGCTGGGAGATCCCGAGCGCCTGGGCGGCGGCCTTGGTGCCCTTGAGCTGCTTGACCAGGTACTTCATCTGCGCCTGGGCGCTCTGCGGGATGCGGCGGGTGAACGCCCCCTCCAGCGCGCGGTCCAGGCTGTCCCCGAGCGAGTCCACCACGGCCTACTCCCCTTCTCCGGCGCTCTGGTCGGTCTTGATGAGGTTGGAGATGTTGAAGACGCCGCCGCGCTCCTCGAACTGGGATTCCGCCCACAGGACGGTCTGGGTGCCCTGGTGCTTCACCATCCCGGGCGAGACCCCGAGCCGGAACGTGCCCGGCGCAGGCTTGCCCTCGGGCGTGTACGGCAGGACGTCCAGCGGGGACGGGCCGGGCGAGGGGTAGACGATGGCGTCGGTGCCGATCGCGACCGGGTAGAGGTCGGCGGCGGCCGCGGTCTTCATCAGCTTGCGGTGCAGGCCGGTGCGCTGGTTCGCGAGCACGGCGGCCCGGATGTCGGGGCGCCACGTCCACCGGTCCAGCGCCGGGTAGTGCTCGTAGTACGGCACCTGCCCGCGGCTGCGCTGCCGGAGCTTGCCGATCGCGCCCTTGGCCGTGGCCTTGATCGCGGTCTCCAGGAGCGCCATCGTCGGGTCGGTCTGCTTGCGCCGGGCCATCGCCTCGAGGAACTCCTGGCCCTGGAGGTCGGTGGTGACGCCCATGTCGGCCATCGTGTCCACGTAGGCGTCGCGCAGTCGCTTGTACCAGGAGTCGAGGTAGCGGCCGGTCTGGGTGCGGACGTACGCCTCGATCGGCGCGACGTCGAAGCCGAGCTCCACGGCGTACTGCACGGTGGGCGTGGCGTACCAGGCCGGGCCCTCGGGGTGGTCGCCCTTCGGCGTGAACGGGCTCGGGAGCCGGGAGGCGTCGACCGTGCGGCCGTTGACCCGTACGCGGGACAGGTCGACGTGGCTAAGGTCGACCAGCCACGAGCCGGGCAGCGCCGGGTCGAAGGCCGGGTTGCCGGTCAGGTGGGTCGGCCCGTTCAGCCCGACCGTGAGACTGTTCGCGGCCGCGGCGAACGACATGTTGATGTCGACGACGACCAGGTACGGGTTGGCGCACTCCTCGTCGGTCAGCGGCCGGCACCAGTCATAGGGCTCCTCCATCAGCATCTCTGCCGGGGTGCGGATGTGGTGACGGGCGAATCCCGCGTCCTTCAGGATCGGGTGCTCGTCGGGCACCTCGCACGGCACGACGTCGTACTTGGCGGTGATCGCGTCGTCGTTGTACGCCTGCTTGAACGCGCCGGTGGCCTCGTCCTTTTGGGCGCGGGTGGGCGGGCGCAGCGCGGTCATCAGCTCCAGGCCGGTCGTCGCGGTGCTGCCGCGCGGCGTGATTACTCGGGCCGCGTACAGGCCGAGGTACTGGACGAGTTCGGCCGGGTGCATCGTCGGCAGCTGCGGGTTGTCCTTCTTGTCCCACTCGCGGGCGTCGAGGGCGTTCCAGGGCAGGATGCACAGCTGGACGCAGCGGCGCCGGGAGCCCTCGGGGTCGCGGAAGACGCGGGCCCACGGGCCGAAGCCGCGCTGGCTCATCTTGAGTCCGGCCCGCTCGATCTGCTTGACCACCTTGTGGCCGGCCGGGAGCCGGCCCGCGCGCCGCTCCTCCTCCGACAGGGCGGCGGGCAGGCCGTAGCGCTTCAGCGCGGCCGCGGTGAGGACGAGGATCGGGTCGGCGTCGCGGCCGTTGCGGTGCAGCCGGGCCTGACCGAGGCGGGCTTCGGTCAGCGTCCAGTCGACGAGGGCCGGGATCGACTTGGCGGGCACGTCCAGGACCAGGCCGCCGATGCAGTACGCCGACACCTGCCCGTCCTCGTCGACGTCGATGACCGCGAGCGGGCCGTTCTCGAAGCGCGGGTCAGCAGCGGCTACGGCGGCCGTGCTCTTCGCCGCCTTCCTCGCGCCCGGGCGCCGCGACGACGCGTTCGACGGCCTGGTGGTGCTGTTCGCCGCCGGGCGGGAGGACGGTACGGCGGGGGCCGAGGCCGGCTCCGGGGCCGGGCCGGTGAACGCCTCCGGGACCACCGGCGTCGGGGCCGTGGCGGGCGCACCGGGGTCCGGTGCGGGAAAGCGGGCGGCGAGGCCCTCCAGGAGCCGGGCGTAGGCGGCGCGCTTCGGCGGCCGCGGCTCCGTCTTCCCGGTCTCCCAGTTCCCGACCGCTTCCCGGCGCGCGTCCAGCGCCGTGGCGATCTGCGCCTGGCTCAGACCCGCCGCCTCCCGCAGCCGCTTCCGCTCCGCAGGCGCCGGCAGATCGTCCTGCGCGACTTGCTCCAGCAGCGCATCGACCGCGCTGAACAGCTCGTTCTCAGTGGGCACAGAGGTCACCTCCAACACACATCATACCCGATCGCGCCCCCATTCGCGCATTGAATCGCTCACGAATCACTCATTGGTCGGAGTGCAACGCGCGGCGGGCGATCCGCGCACGCCTGATTGCGCAGGTCAGGGCCGAAACGCTGGGCATTGCACATCTCTGCCGCGCCGCGCGTTGCGAGCAGCAGCGGGGACTCGATCCGGCGGCACGGCAACGGCTGTCCTTGCTCGTGGAACTTCTTAAATCTCGTGCATTCCTTTAGACGACTCATGCCACATAAAGCCTCACCAATCACAACGCGCAGTTGCAGCCCCCTCGTTGCGCCCCGTACCTTCGGAAGTTCGTTCATTCATTCGGGGGGCCTCTTGTCATCCGATCCACACGAGAGCTATAGAAAAGCGTTCAGTGAGTTCAGCCTGAAAGAAGCGGACCTGCGGGCGGGTAAGACGCTCCAGAGGATCGGCTGGCTGATCTTGTCGGGTTCGTTGACCCTGACGGGAATTCTCGGATACACCGTCATCGTCGGTCTATGGAAAGCGAGCGATGGATTCACGCGATGGATTTCCCTAGCCATCGTCAATGTCTTATGGATTGCGTGCGCATACTGGCTGTACCGCAATCATGCAACCCTTGCCACAAAGGCGAGTGCTTTACGTGCCGCGCTGCAAGCGCGTCAGGCGGCAGCCGCTCAACTGCCCCTTGACACGACCTCGGGACTACGTGTCTACCGCGAGGCCTCGCTTGATGTCATCGCCTCCTACCGGGCGCAGGCGAGTCGCAACAGACGCGTGCACAACTTATTCCAGCTGGTCATCATCACTGGGTCGATCACGGTCTCTACCCTCACGGCAATGAATGAGGGTTCCAATCAGTTCTTGTCGATTTTCGCCTCATCCTTGAGCGCGCTTGTTGGAATATCCGCCGGAATCACCGGTTACTTCAAGTTCCGGGAGCGCGGCACCACCGCGCAGTCGACAGCAGACGACATCGAGAAGAATTACAACGCCAGCGGGTTTCAGCTCGGCGAATATGAAGGGATGGAGGAGAACCCTCGGCTCCTCCGCTATGCCGGAACGGTCGAAAAGATCAAAGAAGAGCAGCGCAAACGAGAAATCCAGCTGGAGCAGAGCACCTCGCAGGACGAACGGTCGTCACAATGAGCGGCCGAGGAAAAGAAGCCAACCGCTCCCGAAAGCGGACCGTATCGCTGACGACGGTCCGCTGGCTGCTGGCACCGCGCTGGCAGTGGCGCGCCCGCCGGCTAAGGGCCGCCCACGGATCCACCCTGTCCTACCAAGCCGCTTGGTGCCTGATCGCGCTCGCCGATGACGCGGCAAACCTGCCCTACGTGCGCCGGCACACCCACCCCGCGCCCGGCCTGCCGCCTGGGGTGATGGTCGATGTGTGGGCGCACCTCAATACAGAGGAACAACAGCGACGCCGTGCCTGGCTGACCCGTCACAACCGGACCCCACTGCACCTGCTGGGAATCCCGGAGGAACTGATCGAGTTGGCGGGCCTGCACGTCACCGAATGGGCGCTCCCTCCGGACGTGCCATCGACCTCGCTGGTTGTCCAGCAGCGGCGGCCTGGACCAACTGACCAGAGGTAAGCCGACGGCCTGCGGCTCGGGCGTACGGCCGGTACCGGGGTTCGAGGGTTCGAGGCGCCACCGTACGGCGGTCCGGCGCTCCCAGCAGCCGTGGAGGCCCGGCCCGGTACGCACCGGGGGTGCTGGGACGGGCCACCGGCCGGACAATGACAGGAGAGGTGATCTGCATGAGCAGGAAGAGCAGCGGAGGAAAACACACACCGATGACTCCGAAGGCCGCCTCCCGGGTTCAGGCCGCAGCGGACAAGAACACGTCGAGCCGGTCCGCGAAGACGGACTTCGGACCGCGGGCCCAGTCCTCCGGCGCGCGGAACGAGAACGAGAAGCGTCACGGCTCCTGACGGGGGCCATCGCACTTCCGGTCGCCGTGGCGCTCGCCACGGCGACCCCGGCACCGCGGCTCCGGAGCAACCTACGTGGCTGCGGTACAACGTTCCGCGCCGGATGCCGCAGGTCACGCAGGAGGCCAGCGAAGCACAGGGGGTCAGAGCCGGAGGGCGAGGGTCTCCGCGAAGCTCAGAGACGTGGCGGCCTGGAGGATGTTGCCTTCGGCAGCGGCATCGTGGGCCATGCCGGTCATCATCACCACGTCAGAGAGCACGCCGGGATCCTCGGTGTCCGTCTTACCGTCTTCGACGAGCCGGGCCTCCAGGACCTCGTGAGCCCGTTCCAGGGCCTCGGTCCAGTCGCCGTCGAACACCTCGCGGGGCAGTCCCGACAGGTCGGTGAGCCACAGATCAGCGTGGGAGCACAGGAGTTCCACAGGCATCCGGTATTCGTACACGGTTCCGCACGCCAGCTTGGGGACCTTGCTGTGGGTGAGCGGGCCGGGCCACGCGGGCAGCGCTTCGGCGTGAGCGGGGCACAGGTGCACCCTCCAGGCCGGGCCGGCTCCGGTTTCCGGACCCTGCCGGACCGCAGTGGCGCTCGCACCGCAGTCCAGGACATGGCGCAGCGAGGTGATCGGCCTGCCCCCGGCGGGGGTCCGTGCTCCGGGCTGCTTCAGGTACCAGCTGATTTCGTAGGGCAGTTGCTCGGCCAGGGCAAACAGGTATTCAAGGATGTTCTCGTAGAAGGGGTCCATGTTCGGCGGATTGACCTCGGCCAGCCGGGCGGCCTCGATCCCGGAATCGTTCTCGCTGCGCTCCAGGACGGCGGCGACGTTGAAGAAAATGCCCTCCATGCTTCTCATCGCCATCTGGCGGCGGTCCTCCGCCTCCTGCCGCTCTTTATGGGGGCGGGCAAGGAACAGGCGGGTGTGCCGGATCGACAGCGCGGCGCGCAGCTCGCCCAGGGTGGGTTCGTCGCACAGCCGGGTCACGGCCGCCTCGGTCAGCGGCGGTCGGCACCGCACCAGCCGGTCGAGGACCGTGACGCCCAGCACGATGGCCGCGCCGACGTAGCGCCAGGCCAGCATGCCCACTTCCCGCTCGTAGGCCGCGGCGAAGTGGCCGAGGGAGAGCAGCGCCTCCGGATGGTGAGTGAAGGGCTGGCCTTCGGTGTGGATCTCCGCGATCTCATGGGTCCGCTGAGCACGTCCGCTGGCAGCGAGCGCGGACTCGTACGAGTGCTGCAACTCCGTCTGCGCCACATGCAGGGAGCGCAGTGCTCCTGCCTCGTGCGCGGTGAGATCAGGCAGGTTGGCTAAATCAGGAAACAGCACGACGACGCCCTCCCCTTACCGGTATCCGATCAGATGAACGCTACCGCCGGCCCACGACACCGCAACGGCGTTCCGCGAGGCCCGCCGACAGATCTTCTCGGCATTCCTGCTCATGCCGGCCTGCTGCCGTAGGTTCTGCTTCCAGCAGGTTTCACGGCGTTACCGTACGGCGGTCCGGCGCTCCCAGCCGTGCGGCCCCTACTGCCAGCCGAGGACGACGGCGAGCGCCACGAGAGCGTTCTGGAGATGGCGACCGCCGTGTTCCCAGCACCAGGCCCGGCGTCGCTGGCGCCCGATGAGTCCGTGCGTTCCTCAGGCTGCTTCGTGCCAGCTGCCGGATTTCAGGTGTCGCCGTGCTGTGGGTGACGACCGGGCTCAGCCACTTCGACCGCACCTACCTCGACCGCTCGGCAGATCGAGTGTTTCATCGCGAGGACGCCCCACTCCGGGGAGTCCGCGTACGGGCGCCACCCGTGGCCGCAACTCGAGCAGACCATGTCCGCAGGGTGCCCCCATCGTCCCCAGATCTGGAGCTCCTGGCACTGGCAGGCCGGGCAGGCCAGGATCTCCGTGGTCGTCTCTGCCGCACGGTCCTCCGCCGTCACCCGCACGTTGTTCCGCTCGCGAGCAGCGTGGATCTCCCGCAGGGTGCGGTTGTGGTGCGGGATCCGGATCTCGCCCGCGGGGATCTGCCACGTGGCGTCCAGGTCCACCCCCGCGGGCGGAGCGGGATGGGACCAGGGGGTCACGACCAGCGCGGAAATCCGGGCTAGCGGGCTGTCGTCAGGGTCATCAGCAGTCATGACACCGACTGTAGGCCGACGTTCGTTTCCCGCGCTGCCCCTCGTCGCACCGCGGAGCCCGGGGCGTACGATCCGCCCGTGGCGAAAGAGAAGAGACCCGAGGTTCCCGACCGTCTGATCGAGCTCCAGCGCGTATCGAACGCGGCGCGCCGGGCGGCGACGCGGGAGGCGTACACCCCGGAGGGCTGGCGGCCGTGGCGGGATGCGGCAGACGAGGTGCAGTTGGCCGTCACCGAGCATGCGGCGGAGGCCCGGGTGTCGCGGTACGAGCTGGAGATGGAGACGAAGCGGCTCGCCCGGCTGGCCGACGACGCGAGTCACACGTAGACGACGCGCACAACGGTCACCACTAGGACGTCCTGGCTGACGTAGTAGCGGATGACCGCGTCGGCGACCACGGCCTGGCGCCGGTCGTCGTCCTTGTCGATCGCCGTGGAATCCAGACCGTACGGGGCGGCGGCCAGGCGCTGCATCCCGGCGTCGAAGGCGGCCCGTAGCGCGGGCGGCATGGCGTGGCGGGCCTGGTCGGCGGGTGGGGCGTACTGGAGGCGGTAGCGGCGGCTCACGCCACCTCCGAGCCGGGAGCGGCGGCCTCGGTGGCGCCGATGTCCTCGCCGCGGGCGAGGCGCTCGAAGAGCGCGTCGTCCTCTTCGATGGCGCCGGTGCCGGCGAGTGCCCAGCGCACGAGGGCGGCGGGGAGGTCGGCGGCGGGCAGGTGCTCGATCTCGCGGTCGAAGTCGGCCGCCTGCTCGGTGTCCATGGTGGCGCGGATGGCCGCGATGGTGCCGGGCAGCTCGATGAGCCGGCCCGCGACGACGGTCTTGAGGGTGGCGTCCACGGTGGCCCTCCTTCCTCCCCCGTACGGTACGCGCGCCCGCGGCGCAGGTGTGGGGTTCACGGCGTACGGTTTTCCGCCGCGGCGTTGCCGCCGTCGCCGTCCAGGCGGTGCAGGGCGTGAGGGCGTTCGTCGGGATGGCGTGCGAGGCGGGCCAGCGTCCACGCGGTATCGGCGTCCATGCCCGGCCCGAACGACGCTGCCAGCCGACGGGCCTGCCAGCTCGTTCCCGGGGCGAGTACCCACCGCCACAGCCAGAGCCGCCTCCCGCGGGCTCTGGCCGTCCCGCCGGTGCGGGGCTTCGCCCCGCCGCCCGGGTCGGGGCGTTCGGGGGTGTTCTCTCTGGTGTCGGCCACGGCGCGAGTCTCACGGCCGCCCCGGACCGCGTGGGCACGATCAGGCAGGAGCCACCGCAACGAGTGAGTTGCTGCCGTACCTGTCAGCGAACTCCGTACAGGCACACCAATACCTCGAGCCCCCGAACGCGTGTCCGGGGGCTCGGGGTGTACCTCTCGATCAGGCTCAGCGGGTCGGTGGTGGCGGCCGATGTCAGAGCCACATGAGCTCGGACACCGCGATCGGGTCGGTGTGGCACAGGCGCAGCAGTTCCTTGGAGGTCAGCTGTTTCTTCTGGGCTCCTTCCCAGACGAGCTGTGGGGCGACGGCGCCGACGAGGAGTTGCAGGGATGCTTCGCAGAACGAGGCCATCAGGGCCGGGGCGCTGCATTTGGATACGCCGTGCTGCTCGGCTTCGGCGAGTGCCTGGTCGTAGCTCATGGGCAGCGGGGCGAGGTCGGGCTGTACGGGGGCTTCCTCGGGGGTGAGATCGATGACCATGCTCGGGTCGGCCAGGTAGGCGTCGGTCTGGACCTGTTCGGCGTCTTCGCGGATGCGGTGCCCCATCGAGAGTCCGGCCGGCCCGTCGGATGCCCAGCGTGCGCCGTCGCGGATGCCGTCGGCGCTGCAGTACCAGGTCGTGCCGATGCTGCGGCCGTCGGCGAGGATCCGGAAGTCCTCACCGGGGGTGTTCTCGCTGCCGAGTTCGTCGTAGCCGTCGTGGACGGGCTTGCGGGTGAAGGCGGTCATCGTTCTCCTCTGCTGCGCTTTCAGGGGCGGGTGGTGCCCTGTTGGGCGGAGAGGGGAGGCGGTCGGTACAGTCCGTTGGGCGTGGGGCCCTCCCGCTTTCCTCGGGAGGGCCCCACATCATGGGCCTCAGAGTTCGATCTGCCGTCCGGTCCAGGGGTCAAACGCCCTGGTGGCTCCCCACTCGCGGGCCTCCTCAACGGTGCGGAACCGGTCCTGCGCGGTGACCACCTCGATCTCGCAGGTCTTCTTGCCCTCCTCCTGCCAGGCCCTTTCCAGAGCCCCGGTCCCGCCGGTGAAGCAGTGGCGGGCCTGCATTTCGCGAGTGAGCTCGATGGTCCTGACCTTCTCGCCGACAACCTTGGTCTCGGCAGCGGAAAGCTTCGGCATCCTGATCGCCTACCCTCTGTTGATTTGTCATGGTTCCTGCTGACATCCACAAATTTATAGACCCCCTAGAAAGATGTCAAGGGTGGTCTAGAAAAAGATCTCCGGTTGCCTCTACAGTCGTCCCCATGACCACCAAGCCGACCGACCTGATCAACACCGCCGCCGTCGCCGAGACGCTCGCTACCATCGAGGCCATCGCCGATCCCGTCGCCCGGGAGAGAGCCGCCCGCGACTTCCACGACGCCCTCACCAAGGCCGTCGTCGAACCCCTGGCGCAGTTCAAGGCCGTACGGCAGCAGGCCGTACTCGAACTCCGCCAGACCCTCACCCTCGCCAAGGTCGCCGAGAAGATCGGCCTGTCCGTCGGCCGCGTCGACCAGCTCGCCAAGGGCAGGTAGTCATGACGGAGCAAGACGAGACGCACTGGTCGGATCCAGGCACGGTGCGAGTGGCCACCGGCTCTGCGGCCCGGTTCGTGGCCGCCCAGGAGTACCGGTGAGCGAACGAGACGTCATACCGGCTGTTCTGCCCTCCGAGGAGAGCCACAGCGTGCTCAAGAGCATCATCCTGCCGATGTCGACGAAAGGGGCCGTCCCTCAGGACCGGCCGGTCGTGGTCTTCGTGGCCGGGCAGCCCGGCAGCGGGAAGACCCGGCTAGCCGATCTTGTGCAGGCTGCTCTGGCGCGCCGCGGCGGTGCCGTCCGGATCGGCAGCGACCTGTACAAGGCGGCCCACCGGCACTACGCCGGGCTCCTGGCGGCGGATGTCCGCACGGCAGGGGTGAAGGTGCGGCCGCAGACGCGGCGCTGGCAGGCGGAGGTCGAGGCGTATGTCCGTGAGCACCGGTTCGATGCCGTGGTCGAGACGGCGCTCGCCGACATCGAGGAGTTCCGCGCGACGTCTGCCGCGAACCGGCGGGCCGGGGCACGCAACGAACTCGTAGCTCTTGCCACCCCGGAGGCCTTGAGCCAGTTCGGAGTCCTGGACCGCTTCCTCACCGGCGGCGGCTACGTGTCCTGGGAGAATCACGACCACTGCGCGACGCGGCTGCCCGCGAACCTGGCCGTCATCGAGGCCGAGCAGCTGGCCGAACGGGTGACCGTGATGCGGCGTTCCGGCGAGGTGCTGTACGGCAACGAACACGTTGCCGGGGGCTGGCGCCGGGCGCCGGGCGCGGATACGGCGCTGGTGAGGGGGCGGCGGCTGCCGTGGACCGCGCGTGAGACGACGGTGTTCCGGCGGGGGCTGGTCCGGGCCGACCGGCTGGTGCACCGTGAGGACCTCGCGCCCGACCGGCGCCTGGCCGTTCAGCGGGACGCGGAGCGGGCGTCGGCCCTGGCGGAGCCGGTACGGCGTATCGCGCAGGCCCGCAGTACGCCGCCGGGCGTCGACTACCACCGGCTGTCGCCGACGGAGCACCGGTGGACGTTTGAGGAACTCATCGTCCCCTCCTACCTCAACAGCATCACCGCCCAGGAACAGCCGGTGGTGACGTATGTGCTGGGGCAGCCTGGCGCGGGGAAGTGGCGGGCCGCCAACCTGGTGCAGCGCGCGATGAGCGGCCGCGGCGTGACCCGGCTGTCCGGGGACGACATGAAAGTGCACCACCCCGACTACCACCAGCTCCTCCAGGAGGACCCGCGCGGCGCGGGGGCGGCGATCCGGGCCGACTACCGGGACTGGATGGCACAGGCCGAAGCCCACGTACGGGCGCGGCGCGGTGACCTCCTGATCGAGGGCGCTCCGGGCAGCGTCGAGGAGTTCTGGCGCAGCGCCCGGCCCTTCGCCCGGGACGGGTACCGGATCGAGCTGGTGGTCCTGGCGGTGCGGGCGGCGGACAGCCGCCAGGGCACCGCGCACCGCTACGCCCGGGCCGCCAAGAGCGGTGTGCCCGGCCGGTTCACGTCGAAGGCCGGCCATGACATCTGTGACCGGGCGCTGTTCGAGGTGGTGCGCAGCGCGGAGGCAGATCCGGCTGTCGCGTCGCTGATGGTACTGCGGCGCGACTTCCACCCCCTGTTCCGCAACGAGCGTGACGCCGAGGGCAGGTGGAAGGGACGGGCGTGGGCGGCCCTCGCGCTCGCCGTGGAACGACACCGCCCCTACACATCCCGGGAGGCCGGCGCGTTCCTCTCCGTGCACCGGGAGCTGATGGCCGCGCTGCCGCAGTACCGTCCGGAGTTGCGGGAGATCGCCGCGCAGGCTCTTCCGCTGATGCCCACCTGCCTCCGGCCGCGGCCGATCTCCCCGGCGGCCGTCTCCGGGATACTGCTGCCCGTCCCGCGCGGCCGAGCCGGGGGCTATCCCTTGGTGAGCGCGGCGTAGCGGGCCTGGTAGAGGGCGGCGATCCGGCCGGCTTCCTCGGGCCCGGCCTGTTCCAGGGCCCGCTGGTCCGCGACGCACTCCCGCAGGGCGGCCGTCAGCTCTTCCAGCCGGGGCCCGGCCGTCCGGCCGGCCTGCCGTTCCCGGTGGATTTCCTGCCGGTACCAGCTCATGACCGCCCGCACGCTCTGCAACGCCACCTCGTGGCCAGCGCCGTGCTCTCCTTCCTCAGGGCGCGGGAATCCGGGGGCGTCGGGATGGTCGTGCACGGGGAGCCGCCTCAGTGTCGGAACAGGAAAGAGGCATTGTCCGCCGCGAGGAAACGGACCGGCAACCGCCGTACAGGCAACTGCCAGGGTGGCTCCCGGGCGCGACGGACTGTGATGGCGCCCCTCGGGACAGCCGGACAAACATCTGTGCCCGCCATCCTTTCGAGGGGATGCTTCTCCACAGAGCCCCGGCCCCACGTAGGTTGAGGGGTTCAACGTGATCACCAGGGGGTTGGCTGTGGCGAGTGCGGGCCGGGATCTGCGGGCGCTGTTCAGCTCGAACGACCAGCGGATGGGTGCTGACGAGGCGTTCACCAACCGGCAGGACCAGTGGCAGATCCTCGCCGACGCGCTCACCGCACACCTGCACCACCTCGCGGAACCGGGCTTCGACGTCGAAGACCTCGAGGCGCCCCGCCGCAACGTGCTCGTCTTCCACGGTGTGGGCGGGATCGGGAAGACGACCCTGTCCCGCAAGCTGGAGGCCGCCCTGGCCAGTACGGAGCAGCGGCCCGCTCAGTGGGGGGAGCCGGCCTGGCCCGAGAGCCCCGCGGTCCTGCCCGTACGGATCGATCTCGCGCGGACGGCCGGCACCGACTTCGAGCGCGTGATCCTCACGATCCGCCTCGCGCTCGCCGCCCGGCCGGGCCGGCCGCTGCCCGCCTTCGACATCGCGCTGCGCCGCTACTGGGAGCACCAGCATCCCGGCGAGCCGTTGGAGGAGTATCTGCGGCGCGGTGGGTTGGCGGGGCGGTTCGGGCAGGCGCTGCCGCAGCAGATGCAGTCCGCTCTCGCCGACGTCGCGGCGGCGCTGCTGCTGCCCGGCACGGTCGGCTCCGTCCTCGGTGAGGTGACCGGCACGCTGATCGGGGCGCTGCGCGAGCGCCGCCAGTCAGTGCGGGCGCTGGCCGGGTGCCGGCGGCTGGCGGACCTCCTCCAGGCCGAGCCCGACATTGACGCTCTCTCCTACTACCCGCACCTCCTCAGCTGGGAGCTTGCCCGGCTTCCGGCCGGGACGCGGGTGGTGCCGGTGGTGCTGCTCGACACCTTCGAAGACACCGGTGACCGGACCCACCGTGACCTGGAACGGCTTCTTCAGCGGGTGGTGTGGCTGATGCCGAACGCGTTCTTCGTCATCACCGGCCGCAGCCGCCTCCCCTGGGCCGACGACAGCCTCCAGGGCCAGCTCGACTGGACCGGCCCGGCGGCCTGGCCCGGCCTCGATACTCCGAGCCTCCCTCACCCCCGCCCCGCGGCGCCGGCCGGGCTCGTCGGGCCCGGGGGCCGTACGTCGGGCGGGCGTCAGGTCCTGATCGGTGACTTCAGCCCGGAGGACTGCGAGGACTACCTCGCCCGTCGGCTCACCCGCGACGGACAGCCCCTCATCCAGGAACCGCTGCGTACGGTGATCACTGCTCGGTCGCACGGGCTGCCGCTCCACCTCGACCTGGCGGTGATGCGGTTCCTGGAGATCCGCCGCACCCACACCCCCGAGCCGGCGGACTTCGACGTCGACTTCCCCGCGCTGATCGCCCGTACCCTCAGCGACCTCACCCCGGACGAACGCCACGTCCTGCGCTCCGTCAGTCTGCTGGACGCCTTCGACGTGCCCCTCGCCACGCGGGCTGCGGGCACCGACCGTGAAGCACCGGTGCTGCGGCTGCTGGAGCGGCCCTTCGTACGGGAGAACCCGTTCGGCCTGTGGCCCTTCCACCTCCACGCGCTGATCCGCTCCACGATCCGTACCGCCGATGACCGCACCGACGACCGCTGGTCCCCGCGCGACTGGCAGGCGGCCGCCAACCGTGCCTTCACCGCGCTCGGGGAACAGTGGACCACCAGCGCTGCGCCGGGCAGGCTGCTGCTGGTCGGCTGCCTGCGCCAGGGCCTGGCCCTCGCCCGCGACTTCCGCCTCGATCTCGGCTGGCTCACCGATGCCACCTGGACCTACATCGGCGACTCCGTGTGGGAGCCCCTCGCCCCGCCCGCCCCGACCGTACGGACAGCCGCGGGCGCGGAGACGGAGCTGGAGACACCGGCCGACGCCCTGGTCGAAACGCTCAGCGCGCTCGCGCGGCGCCAGCACGAGCACCGCGAACGCACCGTCGACCGGCTCACCGCCGTCACCGACACCCGGCTGCTGCCTGCCGAGCTCCACGAGATGGCCGTCTACTACCAGGCCAAAGCCCAGCGCGACCTCGGACGCAGCGACGCATCCCGCCGCGGCATGCAACTGGTCGCCGACGGCGGCGGCCGGCTCGCACCCGCCGCGCGCCGCGGCCTCGCGCACCTGGCGCGACTCGCCGGCGACTTCCCCACCGCCCTGGAAACCGCCCGGACCCTTGGCTGGGAAGGCCGCCAGCAGCGGGTCCTGGGGGACGTGTGGTGGGTCCAGGCCGACATGGACCGCGCGGCCGCCGCGTACGAGAGGGCCCGCGTCGAAGCCGAACAGCACGGCGTCGCCGGCGAACGGGCGACCGCCCAGGCCCAGCGCGCCTTCGTGCTCGCCTTCACCGACCCCGCCCGCGCCGACGACGAACTCGACCTCGCCCAGCAGCTGCTCACCGGACTCGATCTGCGCGCCACGACCTTCACCACGGAGATCGCCGCCCTGGTCCGCGACGCCGGATGCGCCCGTGACGTCGAAGACCGCGCACGCCGGCTCCGCACCGACATCCGGGTCGCCGGGCTCACCTCCACGGAAGCCACCCTCGATCTGGCACTGTGCTTCCACCACGCCGTCCAGGACGAACGCGCCGCGCTGGCCACCACCATCGCCCGGCTCCGCGAACGCACCCACTCCGGCGACTACGCCTACTACACCGACCTCACCCACTTCATGGCCGACCTCCCCCTCCCCGCCCCCTCACCAGCCCGCTGGCTCGACACCGAACAGGAAACCCGCGACCGCTGGCGCACCCTGGTCACCGCCCGACGCGAACATCTGCTCCCCGGGGCATAAGGTCAGTGCCCTTCTGGCGCAACGGCAGAAGGGTCCGCCACGGATGCTGTGGCGGACCCTTACAGGGCTATGGAAGCGGGGAAAGCTCAGCCTCGGCCGGGATCCCTGCCTACGAGACTGGAAAGCAGTTCGGTCAGTGTCGCGTTGACGGCGCGCTGCTCGGTGGCAAAACTGTCCATCCGCGCCGCCAGGCCGTCGATCTTCTCGTCCAGGTGTCCGACCAGAGTGGCCAGACCTTCGACCTTGTCGTCCAGGTTCCCAACCTTCTGATCAAGGTTGCCGACCTGGAGGCGCACCGCGGTCAGGTCGCTCTTGACGATGCCGAACTCGCGGTCGTTCTTCTGCGCGGCGTCTTCGTAGCGGCGGGTCAGCGCGGCAATCTCGCTCTGAGCGATGGGGTCTTCAGGCACGGTCTCGGCTCCCGGAAGTCGTGTAGCGGCCAGGCCGCGCCTCCGATTCTCGCAGAGACCACAGAGGGGCGGTAGCCACTCCAGAACCGTCGCCCGGCGTTCGGGGTCCGGCCCGCTCCCGCCGGACAGCGGAGCGGCATGCTCAACGAACCTCCACCGGCTTTGGCACCGGCCATCCAACCACCCCTGCCCACCGCGTTCTCCGGGTATCGGTGACCTGCGGACATCACCCCGTGCCCTGTGCTCGCGCGCAGACCCCGAACCCCCTTCACGCCGTGCTCCGCAACGGATCCGACCGGAACGAGGGCGCTGTGCCGTCGTGACGAGCCCGCTCGGCACGGGCCCGGAGCAGTGCCCGGGCGTGGGAGGCGTCGGCCTGGCGGCGGTGTTCGGCCTGCCCGTCCTGTATCGGTGTCGGGGCGTCATCGGGGGCGGTGAAGTCGGCGGGGAAGGCGCGCTCGCGTTGCGCGTGGAGTGCGGCGGCCTGCCGTTCCGCCGCCTGCGCGATGGCCGGGTCGACGACCCGTACGGGGGCGGCGGCCCGGTGGGCGGCGAGCGCGCGGTGGTAGCCCTCGCACGTCGGCTTCCTGGTCTCCGCCGCCGCGGTGGCCGCGCCCGCACCCGCCGGGGCGGCGTCGGTTGTGCGGGGCGCGAGGGTGGTCGAGCCGACGGGCAGGACGTGGATGGTACGGACCGCGTCGGTGCCGATGGTGCTGTTCGCGGTGGTGATGATCCGGGTGGTGATGAGGCGGAGCTGGGTGGCGTAGGCGGGTGAGTCCGGGCGCAGGTCCAGCTGCCCGGTCTCCGGGTGGAAGGCGGCGGCCGCGACGTGCGCGGGCAGCTGCGGGGCGACGTGGGCGGCGATGTCGGGCCAGGACTCGAGGACGCGGCCGCCCGCGGCGGGGAGTTCCCAGGCGCGGTCGGCCATCAGCCCGGCAAGTACCGTGCCGAACCCGGAGGGCTCGCGCCCGTCCCGCTTCCCGGTGGTCAGACGACGCCGGCGCGGGGCGCGGGCCTCGCTGCCGTTCTTCCTGGCGGCCAGCCGGGCCTGTTGCAGAGCAAGCCGGGCGAGGTCGACGCCGGAGGCCTGCGAGGCACCGTCGCCGCTGGTGGTGGTCGGCTCGGTGGGGGTGGTCTGCTCGGTCATGTCGGTCTCCTACCGGTGTCCGTAGGTCATCCACGAGCTGTGGGAGCCGCTCGCGATCCGCCGGGCGTGCTGCACCAGGTCGGTGCCATAGAGGCGTGTGGCGGCGTCCGGGCCCATGGCGTGCACGGCAGTCATGACGAGGTCCGTCTGGCCCGCCATGTACTGGCCCCAGGCGACAGCGCGCAGCTCCGCCAGCTCCTGTTCGCTCGGCTCCGCCCCGAGGGCCTGGTCGTGGGCGGTGTCGTCCGGGGCCTGGTGGCGGCCGCCGTTCGCCACGTCCCTGACCTGCGCGAGTGCTGCGTCCACCTCCCGGTGAACTGCGCGGCTGGTCGGCGCGTCCCAGTCGCCCTCGAAGCGCTCGGCGCGGTCGCGGACCTGCTGGATGCGGTGGCGGCGGGCGGCTTCCTGGGCACCGCGCCACTGCTCGATCGCGGCGGCCCTCTTGGCCGGGGTGTCGAGGACCGTCTCCGCGTCGGCCAGCAGCACGGCGAGCAGGCCCGAGCCGCGGCGGACCCGGCCCGCCTCGCCGCGCAGGTGCAGCCACCCCTTCACCTCGGTCACGGTCCATCCGGCATCAGCGACGGTCCGGGCCACCCAGGCGATCCGGGGCACCGAGCAGCCGCGCAGCCAGTCCAGCTCCCGGATCAGCTCACGGGCCAGCTGGAAGCGGCGGCCCACCGTGTTGAGTTTCCGGCGGCCACCGGCCTTGGCCTTAGGCTTCTTCGGGGTGGGGGACGTGGCTTCCCCGCTTGCGAGCTTGCTCTCAGGGGGGAAGGAAGTATCACCCGCACCAGCAACACTTGAGGTACCGACCTGCATTGGGGTGCAACGAACCTCACCGGAAACAGCCGTCACAGAGCCCTGCTCAGCACCCCTCCGGGCGCCCCCCGCCCGGGCCTTCGCCGGCTTCTTCGGGCGAGGCTTGCGGACCTTCCGCGCGGCCTTCTTCGCCAGCTTCGCCATCAGCTCCCGGCCGGCCTCCGCGATCCCGGACACCGCCCGCGTATACGCCGGAGCCGCCTCATCGCGCTGCACCGTACGGATCCCCAGAGCGGCATCGAACTCCGGCGGGATCATCCGTGCGAACTCCGACGCCTGCGCGGACTCACCGCGGATCCGGGTCCCCTTCACGATGTACGCGAGCAGCCCGGCCTCCCGCAGCATCCCCAGGTGGTACTCCACCGACCGCTCCGACAGGCCCGTACGGCGCACCAGGTAGGCGATCCCCGGACGGCACGGGAACAGCTGCGCGAGCTCCTGGGCAACGCGCACCGTCGTCGGACCGAAGGAGCGCGGACCGTGCGAGCGGTGCCGCCGCGGCCGGTAGAGCCCGGACCCGGCCACCCAGTGGACCGCCTGCATCCACGAGTAACCCTCACCTGCGATCCGGCCCGACGATGCCGACAGCCGCTGCGACGCTTCCGGCACGAACAGACCGGGCAGCACGACGACCGCGTCGGCGTCATCGACCGCCGGGCGCGGTGCGGGCACCATCACGGCAGCCGACGCCGCCACGACGCTCACCGGCCCACCCGGACGAACGAGAAAGAGATCATCCCGGCAGCCTCGCGCAGGCCACCTGTGGACAGAGTTTGGCCAGTCGGTGCTCCCGCACGGCGGCCAACAACCTTGATACTCGGTCCGTCACACGGGACCAGGACCTCGCGGCCGCCGCCGTTGTCGGAGTTGTTGGCGACCTCCGCGAGCGGGCGCACGAGCGGGACGCCCGACGCCGCGAGGGCGCTCTTCGAACCCGGCCCGAAAACGCTGCTCTTGTAGCTTCCTACCGGAAATCCCTCTTCCGGTAGGAAGTGCCCAAAAGTGGATGAATCAGTCGACGATCCCGTCACACGGGAAGGCCGCCACGGCCGAACCGGGGTGAAACGGACAGGGTCAAGCTGACAGGGGGCGCCACTCTCGGGCACTATGGGAACGACCTGCCTTCCATGTAGCTGGACTGACCAGAGCCCTCGGGCCCGGCTGAACCAGATGCGCGGATGTGTCGGGTACCGCCCCCTTCGCGAGAAGCGGGCGGATGCCGACCGGGCGGGGGGAGATTTCTCCTCCCCTCCCGGTTCTGCTGAACCGCGAAGCCCCTGTGGTGGGGGCCCGCGGGTGACGCGGATCGGTACTGATCTGGCTGTGGTGGCCGTGGTTAGTGGCCGGTGGTGGCCCTGGTAAGGGGCCGGGTTTGGAAATGTGCGGCTAGGTGAGCCGCTGCTCAGGACCGGCTGGAACCGGGACCTGAGCGACCGACACGGTGGTAAGCCGGTCGGTAGACGGGCCGCGCGAGGCCAGCGGATTGGTAGTCCGCTTCTTGGTGCGCGCGGCCGATGGCCGTTAGGTCATCCCGATCCCCCTTTCGGAGGCCGGCGTCGCGCTGCCTTCATCCAGCTTGGCGGCCTCGGGGAAGCGCTCTGCGAGCCGCTGGAGCAGGTGCATGTAGGCATCGCGATGTGGGCGTCGGGGGTGGGATTGCCCCAGCTCCCAGCGCGCCACCGCGACGCGCTTCACGCCCACAGCGTCTGCGACGTCCTTCTGTGTGAGGCCGGCCGCGAGGCGCAGTTGGGCGCGCACGCGCGGCGGGGGCAGGACATCGTCCAGGCCGTCCAGCAGGGAATCGACCTGCTTCAAGCGGTCCGGCTCGGACATAGCACAACCCCTCTTGATCGATAGACCACTGAAAGATACACGACGTGGGTGATCTTTGTCGCCGTTGAACGCCACGTCGGCAGGGCTGTGCACATCCAAGGAGGTAGGACGGAGCGTCGGGCTCATTGTCACAGGGCGCCACTTCGACGGGGTGCACGTGGAGGTGAACGCCATCACCCCCGAGCGGACGCAGCGGATCGCCGCACTGCTCGAACCGGACGTGACCGTCGGAGACGGCGGCGTCAGCGACCCCCGGGCGAAGACCGGTCCCCTCACCGGCCACCTCGCAGTTCGCGGAGATGGGCGATGAACCCTTGGGCCTCGGACGCGTGCGCGTACTGGGACTGGAGGGCCTGACCGAGGTCGGCTGACACCATCGCCAGCGACGGCAGCGACCGTCGGTTACCCGTGAGAGCCCGCTCCCCGAAGGAGAGTGCGGCGTCCAGATCTCCTTCGCGGGCGGCGACCACGCCCAACGTGACCCGGGCCTCCGCGATCCGCATGGGTGACCTTTCCGTTCCGTCGAAGTCCGTGCCTGCGCGGATCACTTCGCGCGCCAACTGCTCCGCGAGTCGGTTCTCGCCGACCTTCCGCAGCGCATCCATCCTGTAAAAGTCGTACTTGGCGGGGTCTACGACGAAGTGATCTTCGATGTTCGCTGGGTACGGCATGCGCTCCAAGAGCTGACGCCCCTGGTCCAGCGCCACCTCAGTCTGCGCCCTGTCCCCCAGCCGGGCCCATGCCTTGGCCTTCTGCGCGTACAGCTGTACGGCGACGCTCTCGTTGGGCGCCACGGCGATGCCAGCCTCCGAGGCCGCGAGGACTCCGCGGTAGTCGCCCCGCGTCAGCGCGAACCACGACCTCATCTCGTGCGCCCACCCCTGCACGCTGAGCTCTCCAGCCTCCTGCCCGAGCATCAGCGCGGCCTGCCGGGTAGCCTCCGCGTCGCGCGGGCGCCCGGAGTCGTACTCGACACAGCCCACCAAGAGCGACAGCTTCCCGGCGAGCGCGATGATGTCGCGGTGCTGCGCCAGGCTGACCCGCTGGTGCTGGAGGCCGACGACGCGGGCGAGCCATGCCTTGCCCTCCAGGAGCAGCTGGTCGGCGGGCATGTACGCGTACTCGCAGCACAGCCGGTCTGCCGTGATCCGCAGCGCGTCCAGCGTCGCGACGTCGACGTCCGACGCACGCAACCGCGCGATGATGTCCACGGTGTCCATTCCGCTGACCTGCAAGATTTCTGCGCGGCCGTCGCGGCGAGACCGCTCGGGGAAGAAGGCCCCGGTGGTCGTCCCGAAGGTCTGAGCGATGGCCGACCTGTACTTCACCGGCTGCGCGTCGCCGGCCTCCCACCTCTTCCACTGCCGGAGAAGGTCCAGCTCGCTCACGACCTGGTCGTCGGGAAGCCGGACCACCAGAGCACGTACGGCGTCGGCCTGCGACCAGTCACGCGCCGCGCGCTCCTCCACCATTCGGCGAGCCCAGTCAGGACGCTCGTCAGCCATCGCCGGTCCCCTTCTCCGTACGGTCTGGTGGCCACAGCCTGTCGTCTGACGGGGCGATGCCCGCAGAGCGGAAGCTGGCCCTTCTGCGGCCGAGCATGGCACGGCATCCGGACTGCGCGGAGGTGACAAGTGGGGGTGACATTCTGAATGTCACCCCCACTTGTCACTTTCCGTAGTGGAAGGACCCGAGCACGGTGTGTGTCGTCCGCCGATGTTTCGGATTCCAGGGGGGAACGTGTCATCGTCGTCAGGGCGCCTCGGCGTCATGGATCTCCGGTCCGACACCACGAACGTGCCCGGCGGGGCGCTGGAACAGCGCACCGCTGCTCCGACCTTCCGCTTCGACCGTACGTACGTGGGTGAAGCCGCGGTCGCTGTAGTACGTCTGCAAGCCGTCGTTGGTGCGCCAAGCGTCCAGACGAAGCCAGGTCATCCCCTGGGCTGCTGCGGCCAGGGATGCCCAGTCGAGCATGGCCGATCCGAGGTCGAGGCCAGCTACGTCGCGGCGCACAACCATGCGGTGCACATAGAGGGCGGGTTCTGCAGCCTCGTCCTGATCCCAGAAGTCGCTGTCCGCGTGCTGATCCACGGTGATGGTGGCGACGGGGGCCCGGTCGACCTCTACGATCCAGCACTCGTCCGCAGCGATGTTCGCCCTGATTCTGTCCTCGTGCGGGGCGTACTGCCACTGGTCGATACTGCGCTCGCGCAGCCAGGACGCGGCGTGTTCCCACAGTTCCACGACGATCGGGAGATCTCGCTCTTTGGCCAGCCGGATCGTCGGCTCGGTGCCCAGTTGCGGGCGGATGCGTTCGTAGGTGATGACGTGTCGGTCGCCCGGCAACACGTTGACCACGGTGCGCACCGGTTTGCCGTCCTGCGTGTAGCCGGTACACAGGTGTACTGCGACCGGGGTGCCGGGCCCGAGCTGAAGCCGGTCTGCTTCGGCCGGGGTGGGCATGCGCACGTGGATCTCGTCCAGGGCACGGACCTGCTCGCAGCCCAGTTCGGCCAGCACCACGTTTGCGCCGCGGGCGATATCGTTGGGGCGCATGATTTCGCTGCTCTGCACGAGTGCGAGCGGGAAGTGGCTGTCGTTGGTGTTGTATGGCACGCCGTCCACGAATCGGATCCGGCGGCGCACCACGACCAACTCGTCGGGACCGAGCTGGAGACGCTCGCTGACCTGGGTGTTGGGGGTCTCGACAGCGACATCGATCTGCTGGCCAGCCTCCCTGCCTTCCTCCGACATCTGAGTGAGGAAAGCGTCCATCTCGGGGGACAGGGGGCGCTTTCGGAACTCGCCTTGCGGACGGTAGACCATCGGCCGGCGGCTGCGAACGAAGTAGCCGCGGGGGCGGTCACTCACGATCAGCCCCTCGTTCACCAGCACCTTCAGGCCCTGGACGGCCGTGGACCGGGTGGTCTCCCACTTGCTTGCGATCTCACCTTCGGTGGGCAGCCGGGCATCCGCGCCAAGAGTCCCGTCCATGATCTGATCGCGGATTTCGTCCGCGATGCGCTGGTAGAGGGCGCGCGCCCTGCCTCTGACTGCCATAGGAGATGTCTACCTCCGCAAGCAATGAGTAGTCAATCTAGCTGATCCCGTTTTTGGGGCTTGACCCGGAGTAGCACTCCGTGCAATCTTCAATGCGCCGGGCATTGAGTAGTCAATCTACTTGGCCTAGTTCACCTGTGCTGTCCTCGGAAGGAGCACCACCCATGAACGTCGTCCACCGCCCCGCTGCCAGCCTCGCCACCGAGGCTTTCGACGCGGAGACCCAGACGCTGTTGAACGCGATCGACGTGGAGCTGCCGGGTTTCGGCGACGTCGACCTCGATGTCGCCTTCGGTACTCCGCTGGACATGCACGAGGCCGGCCTCCTCCCTCACGAGCAGGTCACCGGCGAGATGGGCCGGGAGGAGTTCCTCGACGCGCTCATCGCCGCGGACTCCGCCCGCCGGGCACGCATGCAGGCCGCCCGCGACATCGTCGCCGCCGACCCGGCCGTCACCGAGCTGGTCCGCGAGCGCCTGGTTGACGTCCTGCTCCCCTACGCCGCGCAGCTGCGGCCCGTCCCGGTTGTGGTGGAGCGGATCGAGGGCCGCGCGTGCGGGACGGATGCCTGGTACACCGCTCGCCGTGACGCGGAGGGCTTTCCCGCTGACTCGGTCATCGACCAGGTCTTCGTCACCGTGACGAAGCGCGGCCACTGGTACCGGTCGGACGACGTCCGCAATGGCAACAACGACTCGGTCTGCCGCGGGTGCCCCGCTGCCGGTCACTTCGACTACATCCTCAACGGCCAGGGCTTCTGCCCGCGGCCTGCCACGGCTGATGACATCCGCGCCGCACTCTGCGTGCCCAGCACGGTCCGCGTCGACATGCGTGCTGTCCCCGCCTCGCTCGCGGCTTAGCTCCAGCCGGGTCTACGGACCCGGCTCCTCCACCCGGAACCGCCCTGGCGGCGGCGCCGGATGTGGGAGCCGGACCCTCGGTCCCCTACACCGCCCGGACTCCGAAACGCGCAAGCGGGTCGGGATGGAAAGGCAGCGGTCGTTCCTTGAGAACTGCATAGCGTGATCCACCACCGCAGTACCGGCCGTGACCGCACCGGCCGGGGTGAGTGGAAACCCGTCGTGAGGCGCCATTACCCCTGGTGGTGGCAGTCGGCACGTGCCACGACCCATCAGGCGCTCAGAACCTGGGGCGGCCCGGTGCAGTACCAACCGGGTGCTCATTACTGATGGCGAGCACGGAGGGCCGGCACCCCCACGACGTAAAGAACGACGCGACATGTTCCCAGACCCTCGGCACCCGGTCCCAGCTGAGGCGAGGAGCCGCGTCGGGACCGAGGGCACCTCGCCTCCCTCCAGTACGGCAAGGCGAGCAGCGCGGCGGCAGAGGCCGCGCCCCCTGTTTTGCAGCCCTGCGCTGCCCAGTCGCTCACCGCTCGCCCTCGGGCGGTCGGTGAGCGGTGGAGAGCGCTGGGAATCCCACCGCCTGCCCGTGTCCGACACCCCACTTCCACGGAGGAACTGCCGATGATCGGTACCGAGCTCATCAAGCAGGACAACAACCCGGAGCGCGTGTTCACGAGCTCCGACGGCCACACCGGGCCGGTCCTGGCGGACATCACCTGCCCGGACGGCGTCGTGCGCGTCACTGTCGACCCGGCCGCGACCGTCGCACGTGTCCAGGTCCGCACCGACGACCCGACGGGGCCGGCCGCCACGGCCGTGAAGGACACCCGCATCCACCAGACTGCGGAGCGGCTGACCATCGTCGTCCCGCCCACCGCGCAGACGTTCAACCGCGGCGTTTTCGTCAGCGGAAACAGGCACTCCAGCGTGCAGATCAACGGCGTCACCTTCAGCAACTACGGCGGCCGGGGGACGGTCGTCGGGTCGACCGGTGTCGAGGTACTCGTCACCCTGCCCGCCGGGTCGGCCGTCAAGTACGTCAGTGAGAACGGCAGCATCCACACGTACGGCGTTCTTGCCGCGCTGAAGGCCGTGGCCACCAACGGCTCCGTCAAAGCCGAGACTGTCGGCCGGATCGAGGCCGAGGCGGACAACGGCTCCGTCAAGGTCGGCACCGTCACCGAGTGGATCGACGCGGAGGCCAGCAACGGCAGCGTCAAGGTCGACAACTACGAGGGCAGCGAGGCGCGGCTCCGTGCGGGCAACGGCTCGGTCACGCTGACCGTCGCGCCTGCGGCCACCGGCCGGATTGTCGCCAAGGCGGGCAACGGCAGCGTCAAGCTCCACGGCGTTCGCCACCGCGGCGACCTGAACGTCCAGGCATCGGCCGGCAACGGCACCGTCAAGAAGTCCTGACCCACACGTTGCCCAGTCGCTCACCGGTCTCCCGCTCCGGGCGAGGCCGGTGAGCGGTGGAGAGCGTGGAGGCACTCACCCGCTCGGTCCCACTGATGACCTGGAGGAAACCAGCCGTGACGACGATCCCGATGCCGCGAGACCCCCGCACGCCGCTCCAGCAGGCCCAGGACCAGCTGACCGCGACCCGCACACAGCTGATCGGCACACGCCTGTCGCGCGCTCAGCGGACGCGGCTCGCCGACCGTATCCAGGACCTCACCGTCAAGGTTCACAACCTGGAGCAGCCCGCCGCCTGAGCTGGCGCCTTTCGCCGGAACCGCGCCCTTGAGGCGCGGCGCCGGTGATGGGCGCCGGACCGGCCGGCCCCTGCACCACGCAGCGCGGCGCCCGGGAGGTCAGAGTCCCGGGCGCCGCAGACAGGCA